>CAMBHV010000109.1 GCA_945867255.1 uncultured Clostridia bacterium | reverse complement strand
CAGTTCCTCACTGGGGGTACCACCTTGCCTCACGAGTTTCTCCAATTCCTCCACGTGCGCCTCGCAAAGTCCCTGTGGCGCTTGCGTGCCATGATAGGCGCCGCCGAAACGAATCAGATTTGCAATGCGATTGACAAGTACGGTAGTCTTTCCACTGCCCGCGCCTGCCAAAATCAACAGCGGGCCTTCGGTGTAAAATACCGCCTCCCGCTGCACAGGATTTAATTTGCCAAATTGTGCTTCGATATATTGTTTTCTCAACGCCAGAAAGCGCGCAGTAAGTTGCTGTTCCATGAAAGCCCTGCCTTTTTATACTTTCTTTGCACAGCAGCTTTTGCCCCTGCACAATCTAAAATATTATAGCATAATTCCCATTGGAAGAAAAGGCGCAGCCGGCAGTTTTCACGCTTATCCGCCCGCCTGCGTCCTGCACAAAAAGGCAGCCGGGGGCTCAGAACGCCACCGGCCGCCTTTCGCCAAAATATCCTGCCAACCTGCTCAACCATGTAGCCTCAAAAAAGTTTCCACCTCTTCTGTACCGGGGATAGAATCCGATGCACCAGCGCGCGACACGGAGATGGCCGATGCCGCACTGGCGCACTGCAACACCTGCTCCAGTGCCTGACCTTTGGCAAGGCCGGCAACAAAATATCCACAGAAGGTGTCGCCGGCCGCCGTGGTATCCACTGCATGTACAGGGTATGCACCATGACGGTATACTCTTTCTCCCTGCTGGCACAGCACACCTCTGCTGCCCACGGTAAGCACAATGGTCGCACCCGGATATGCGCGATGAAGCGCCGCCAAAATGGCTTCATGTTCCTTTTCGCCCGTCAGGGCCTCGCCTTCCACTTCGTTTACCAGAAAGTAGCTGACGGATCGCAACGGATATTCCTTCAGATCCGGGGTAATAGGCGAAGGGTTAAATATCACCCGCATGCCCTTCTGTGCTGCACGCTGTATAGCATAGGCTACATTGGTGATCTCATTTTGCAGTAAAAGATAATCCCCGGCCGCAAACCCGCTTAATACCGTGTCGATATATTCTGGAGTGACGGCATGGTTAGCGCCACCGTAACAGATGATGCAGTTGCGGCCCTGCGCATCCAGCTGGATCAGGGCATGGCCGCTTTCCACCTGCGCCACCGCCAGATATTCCGTGCATACACCGCTTTCTTCCAGCCTGCGTTTCAGTATACCGCCATCTTGCCCAATCATCCCCGCATGATACACCTTCATACCCGCTTTTGCCAGAGCTACAGATTGATTCAGCCCTTTGCCCCCGCAACTGCTGCTGTAAGAGATGGCGTTGATAGTCTGCCCTTCCTGCACAAAGTGTTCCACCGTATAGGTTTTGTCAATGTTCAAAGAACCCAGATTCAACACTTTCATTTCTGTTCCCTCCGTCAAGGCTCGCAAGAACCCGCACAGCTACGCCGCAGCCTTTTTATTCCAACACCCGTCTCATCCGCTGAACCGCTTGCTCCTGCGCCTTTAGTGTAGCCGCCATACTGCATGGCTGTCAATACGCGTCATAGCCTCCGCTTGTAACTGGCAACTACGCGGCAGCATATACCATGTGCAGGCCATGGCCCGTTTTCTCTTTTTGCGCGTGTGCTGTGCCTTCGTCTTTTCGCGTAAAAGCATAATAACACACAAAGCCTCCCATCCGGGAGGCTTTGCGATTCTATCTCATATTTTTATAATCAGCTCAGCATGTTGATCAGGATACCTGCCGCCACTGCAGAACCAATCACGCCAGCCACATTGGGGCCCATGGCATGCATCAGAAGGAAGTTCTGCGGATTTTCCTGCTGGCCTACTTTCTGTGCCACACGAGCAGCCATAGGAACTGCCGAAACACCAGCTGCACCAATCAACGGGTTTACCTTGCCGTGCGTAGCCCAGCACATCACCTTACCCAACAGCACACCGCCAGCCGTGCCAAGGCAGAACGCAGCAAGGCCAAGCGCAATGATCTTCAGTGTATTCAGGTTGAAGAATGTATCTGCATTTGTGGTGCAACCTACGGAGATGCCCAAGAAAATGGTGATGATGTTCATCAACTCGTTGCCGGCCGTTTTGTTGATGCGATCCACCACGCCAGATTCCTTCATCAGGTTGCCCAGCATCAGCATACCGATCAACGGCACACAAGAAGGCAGGATCAAGGAAATCACAATGGTGCAGATAATGGGGAACAAGATCTTCTCCGTTTTGGAAACCGTACGCAGCTGCGTCATCACGATCTTGCGTTCTGCCTTTGTGGTCAGTGCCTTCATGATAGGAGGCTGGATCACCGGGACAAGCGCCATATAGCTGTATGCCGCCACGGCAATGGCACCCAGAAGCTCCGGTGCGAGGCGCGTGGTAACATAAATGGCAGTAGGGCCGTCAGCACCGCCAATGATGCCGATAGAAGCCGCCTGCTGCGGGGTAAAGCCCAAAAAGCGTGCTCCAAGATATGTAGTGAAAATACCCAGCTGCGCAGCTGCACCAAGCAGAAGGCTCTTCGGGTTAGAAATCAGCGGACCAAAATCCGTCATGGTACCAATGCCAAGGAAGATAAGCGGTGGATAAATGCCAAGTTTCACGCCCAGGTACAGCATATCCGCCAGGCCACCGTTATGAAGGATCTCGCTGAACATCGGGTACAACGATGGATCCGCCCCTGCAGGGGCAATGAAATATTCCATGTGGATAATCTCGCCAAACGGGAGGTTTGCCAGCAGCATACCGAACGCAATGGGCAACAGCAACAGCGGTTCGAACTGACGCACAATGGCAAGATACAACAGAACACAGGCAATCGCAATCATCACGAGATAACCCGGATTTTGCGCAATGCCCATAAAGCCGGATTCATTCGCGATACCGGTAACCGCATCTAAAAAGCCCTGCATGGGTCATTCACACTCCTCTTCCAAAAATCAGAACGGCTGGGTATATGAGGCCACAGCAGCATCGCTCCATACGTTGCGCCCCTTTTTTTGCGCGCGTGCAATGCTTCGCACACTGTAACGCCCACCGTCCATGCAGGCAATGGCCGCAGAGATGGCTGCCACTACTTCACCCGGAATACCCTGTTCAGCCTTTATGGCCGGTGCAGGAGTAGCCTTGGGTTTTGGGGCGGCCGCCTTTTGAGGGGCTGCCGGTTTCTGGGTAGCACCAGTTTTTCTCTTTTTGTTCTTATCAAGGAAGGAAAAAATAACGCCTTCCAGAGTGATAAGCAAATACAGTAGGATCAACACTCCAAACACCAGAATCAGGCCAGTTGCGACCACAACACCAATGTCAGAATGATCCGTTACTTCGCTTAGCTTAGATGCCGCAAGCAAATACAGGGACATTATCATAGACCTCCTGTTCCAAATCTTGTTCTATTATAGAAGAATTTCCTGCAAGTTGCAACGGTTTGGAGGCAAATATCGTTAAATTTTTCTCAATTAATTTTTTCATCATCTCCACTCCTGTATTTTACCCTTTTGTATATACAACTCTTATATCAGAAAAACACGGCCATCTCCCGGCTTAGCGGGAAAGGCCGCGTTTTTTCTTGGGCGAGCAAAGCCCACTGCCCGGGTATGGCAATGCACCCGGATCATCATGCAACATTTTTCTGATTGCATTCCCTATCAGAAAGCTACTTGTATTTTTCTTCCAACTGTTGCGCCACCTGCTGCAAAGCGTCCACAATACCAATATGCTGTGGGCATCGTGTTTCGCATTGTCGGCATGCAATGCACGCAGATGCCAGCCCTCTCTGTAAATTCCGGTATTTTTTCATGGCTTCACTTTTAGAAAAATTCATACGTTTCCATTCATTATATATGGAAAAATATTCCGGAATAGAAATATCCTGCGGGCAACCATCGCAGTAATGGCAACCGGTACAGGGAACCGCGATGGTCGTACGAATCTTTCTGCCTGCCTCATATGCAAGGCACATTTCCTGTTCATTCATGGGGATAAAATCCTGCATATATCCGGTATTGTCCCGCACCTGTTCCAGTGTACTCATACCGCTGAGCACCATCATCACATGTTCGTGGCTCGCAGCAAATCGAATGCCCCATGAGGGCACACTTGCGCTGGGTGCACAGGCGCGAAACCTCTGCTCCACCTGGGCAGGCACATCGGCCAGGGCCCCTCCTCGAAGCGGCTCCATCACAATCACCGGTTTTCCATGGCGCACACACACCTCATAGCATTCGCGCGCTTGTACTTCCTCATCTTCCCAATCCAGATAATTCAGCTGCAGCTGTACATATTCCATTTCCGGGTGCGCGTTTAGGATCTGTTCCAGGACTTCTGCACTATCATGGAAAGAGAGCCCGATGTGACGCACCTTTCCGGCATCTTTTTTTGCCCGCACAAATTCAAATGCCCCAATACGCTGTGCGCGCTCGTAGCTTTCTCTTGTCAGAGCATGCAGCCAGTAATAGTCTATGTAATCCACTCCCAGACGCTGCATAGATTTCTGAAAGATGGGTTCCATCTCTTCTGCCTTATGGATGATTGCCATGGGAAGTTTATCCGTAATGGTAAAGGCATGGCGTGGGTATCGCTTTACCACCACCTCGCGAAATGCTGTTTCACTGGCACCATTATGATATACATATGCCGTGTCATAATAGGTAAATCCTCTTTCCATAAACAAATCCACCATCGGCCGTACCGCATCCAAATCAATGGATGCGGCATTTTTCGCATCCTTCAGCGGCAAGCGCATCAGTCCAAATCCCAGCTTTTTCACACTACATTCCCCTTTCTGCATCGATCTCGTTTACCATATTGTAGCACAGCCGCATACTAAAAGCAGTCATTCACATTAAAAAGGCCGGCAACTCTAACGAGTGCCGGCCTTTTATGCCAGTAATTCTATTGTCCGTGTTCAGGCACATTGTGCCCTGCCTGGGAACCTGCCGGGCATGCAGATTAATACATGCCGCCCATGCCGCCGCCCATGCCTGCACCAGCCGCAGCAGGCGCGGGCTCTTCAGGCTCATCCGCCACAAGGCTCTCGGTGGTAAGAACCATGGAGGCCACAGAAGCAGCGTTCTCCAGAGCAGAACGTGTAACCTTCGTCGGGTCCACAATGCCGGCAGCGATCATGTCTACATACTCCTCTTTCTGAGCATCAAAGCCATAATTCACCTTGCCGGAAGCCAGAATCTTATCGATGATCACACTGCCCTCAAGGCCTGCATTCGCAGCAATCTGACGCAGCGGAGCTTCCAGTGCTTTACGCACGATATTGGCACCTGTGCGCTCGTCGCCTTCCAGTTCCCCAATCGTCTTCTCCACTGCAGAAATGGCATTGATGGGCGCCGTGCCGCCACCAGCCACGATGCCCTCTTCCACAGCAGCCTTCGTGGCATTCAGCGCGTCTTCGATGCGCAGCTTCTTATCTTTCATTTCTACTTCAGTGGCAGCGCCAACTTTGATAACAGCCACACCGCCAGCCAGCTTTGCCAGACGCTCCTGCAGCTTCTCTCTGTCAAAGTCGCTTGTGGTAACTTCCAGCTGTGCCTTGATCTGAGCAACACGCTCTGCAATAGCGGCCTTGTCGCCCATGCCGTCCACGATGGTGGTGTCTTCCTTTGTCACCTTCACCTGGCGGGCACGGCCCAGCATTTCCATGGTAGCGTCTTTCAGTTCATAACCAAGTTCGCTGGATACAACCGTACCGCCTGTAAGCGTGGCAATATCCTGCAGCATGTCCTTACGGCGATCG
>CAMBHV010000108.1 GCA_945867255.1 uncultured Clostridia bacterium | reverse complement strand
CCGCCAACTTTGCGCCATGGCTGCGGAACGTATTATATGCCCCCAGGAATGCCGGTTCCTCCACGGCAATCGTATCTCCCTCGCTGCAAAGGCATTTCGTGGCAAGGTCCAGCACCTGCTGGCTTCCCGTTGCCATAAAAAGCGCATCCTGCGGGCGCACGCGCATTTCACTGCGGTTGGCAAACCGCCGCACCTCTTCCAGCACAGCGGGCACGCCCTCTGTTACGGAATACTGCAGCATCCCCGTAGGGTCTTCAGCCAGAAGGCGGGCCGATGCTTCGGCGATAGGCTGTGTGGGGAATGTCTCCGGCGCGGGGTTCCCGCCCGCAAAACTGATCAGAGTGGGGTCGCTCATCTGTTTGAGGATCTCGCGGATGATGGACGGTTTCATGCCGCGCATATTGCGCGAAAGCGTATATTCCATTTCCTTTTCCTCCATTTCAATGCACCGCATCCTCATGATAAGGTGCATAACTGTGGTCTATCGTGATAACGGTATAATACTTCACATCCGGCGTGTCTTTCTGCGAGGCAAGTTCCTGCACACGTGTGCGCAACGCCGTTTCCCCAAGCGGGAAATCGGCCGGCACCACCACGTCAAAAATCAGGTTCGTGTGGGTGAGCCCGCGCACAGCACGGAAATCATGCAGCGAAAGTTTCGGAGAAATCGTTTGCAGCTGCTCGCTCATCCAGGTGCGCAAAGTACCTACGGCGCGGTCGCCCGTCTGGATGGGGTCGTAGTGGATCACAAGATGGATGTTGTCGTTGTCGTGAAAATCTCTTTCGATGTTGTCGATGATGTCGTGGCTTTCCAGCACATCCTTTTCCGCTGCCATTTCCACATGCACGCTGGCAAAGCAGCGGCCCGGGCCATAATCATGCACCATCAGATCGTGTGTACCCAAAACGCCCTCATAGCTTAACACCTTTTGCGCAATATACTGGGTCAGTTCCTCGCTGGGTGCCTCGCCCAGCAAGGGGTCTACCGTGTCCTTGATCAGCCCCGCACCGCTGTACAAAATGAACAATGCCACGGCAAGGCCCATCCAGCCGTCCAACGGCAGACTGGTGGCCTGCCCCAGCAAAAGCGCCACCAGCACGGCAGACGTGCTGATCACGTCGTTGCGGCTGTCTGTGGCAGTGGCCTGCAATGTGGACGAATCAATGCGTTTGCCAATGGAACGGTTGAATACCGCCATCCACAGTTTCACCGCAATGGAACCCACCAGCACCGCCACCGTAAGCCAGCTGAACTCCACCGGCGTCGGATGCAGAATTTTTTCCAAACTGCTGCGCGCCAGTTCAAACCCGATGACAATGATCATCACGGATACTGCCAGCCCCGCCAGATACTCAATGCGTGCGTGGCCATAGGGATGTTCTTTATCTGCCGGCTTGGCCGAAAGCCGAAAGCCTATCAACGTGATAATGCTGGAGGACGCATCTGACAGGTTGTTCACAGCATCCGCCGTGATGGAGATGCTGCCAAACAAGGTACCCACCAGAAGTTTGGCCGCGCATAAAAGCGCATTACACGCAATGCCCACCATCCCGGCCATATTGCCGTAGGCCGTGCGCACAGCCGGTTCTTCCACATGTTCATAGCGCCGCACAAAACGGCGCACAAGAAATTCTGTCACTTCTTATCGACCTGCCGTTTCATCTTCTGTGCGCCGGGCCGGGCAGCCCGGCGCACATGTTTAATTCTTTTTATTATATGGCTGCCCATAAAAAAGTGCAAGCGCGCAACGTATACAAATGGTGGCTTGCCATGGTATAATAATGAAAATATCCGTCTTATGCATCATCCATGGCCACACGGGCCGTGTGAAGAAAGGAACTCTGTTTGAATGGAAAACAGCAAAGTATTCGCACTTTTGATTGACGCAGAAAATGTATCTCCCAAATATATCAAAACCATCATCGATGAGGTGAGCATGTACGGCACACCAGCCTACAAGCGGATTTATGGGGACTGGACCAGCCCGGATATGGCCAGCTGGAAGAAAGTTCTGCTGGAGCATAACCTCACCCCCATCCAGCAGTTCAGCTATACCCAGGGAAAAAACGCCTCTGACTCTGCCATGATTATCGACGCCATGGATGTTCTGTACGCCCGCAATGTGGACGGTTTTTGCCTTGTCAGTTCAGATTCCGATTTTACCCGTCTGGCCGCGCGGTTGCGGGAAAGCCGCATGTTCGTGATCGGCATGGGGGAAAGCAAAACGCCCACCGCTTTCAAAGCAGCTTGTGATACCTTCAAGTATCTGGATGTGCTGATGGGCCTGAAAAAAGATGCCAAGCAGCCTGAAGCTGCCGAAAAAGCGCCGGAAAAGGCCAAGCCTGCCAAAAAGCAGAGCGCGCGCGCAGCCAAAAAGGCAACGGAAAAACTTTCGGATAAGACCAAAGCGGCAAAGGAAGCCAAAGAACCCAAGCCCGATGTTCGCCCTGCGGAGCCGCATCACGACGAGGAATTGGCCGCCGCCTTTGTGCCGCTGGATGAAATCGTAGAAAAAGTGCGCGAGATCATCGACTTTGACTCCGACGAAGACGGCTATATGCCGCTTTCTCAGATCGGCGTGATGCTGGGCCGCCTGTATGCGGATTTCGATTCCCGCAACTATGGTTTTTCCAAACTTCACAAGCTGATCGATCATACCGGCGCATTTGAAACCAAGTACGAGCAACTGGAAAACGGAAGCAAAAACCTGGTGGTACGCAACAAATAAACAGTTTATAAAAAGAGGCACCCCGCCGGGTGCCTCTTTTTTTGTGCGCTATCATTCACGCACCAGTTTTCGGGTTCGGTTTTTGCCCGGCAGATGTATTTCCGCCGCTTTGGCCCGCCTGTTTTGTATTGGTGTAAGCGATGGACACATCGCTTACACCACCCTGCTCCAGTTTTCCATTCACAGCATACTGCGTGCCGGGCACATCGGATGTGCCGTCATGCAAAACAGTGCTCACCGTGTAACCTTCTTGTGCAGCCTGCACTACACTGTATACGATACCTTTGTCCTGTGTCAGGCTGCCGGCCAGTTTCAGGCTTTGCCCGTGTGCCAGTGTTATGGTCAGCCTTCCTTCCGCATCCGGGCGCACAAGGCCGTTCTTCCCGCCTTCCACCGTGCCGTTACCCGAATAGCTCACCGTGCCCGTATAGGGCGCACCCGACTGGTCTTTCAGTTGAACGGTGTATCGGAATGCAAGGTTCCGGTCTGCCCCTGAGCCTGCAACCTGATTCGAAACAGTGATGCTGCCCAGTTCTTCATCCCGCGCGTTCAACACAATATCCGCCGTAAAGTCCTGGTAATTTGTGCTGGCCGTTTTCACCTGGAAACGGCCAACTTCACCGGTTTTCCCCGCCGGGATGCTGTTCACACGAATAACCAGCATATCGTTCAGCGTCTGATAGCTCTGCACAACATGATCCGGGTCGTTCAATGTCACAGTATACTCTGCAGCTCCCAGATAATAGTGTTCCGGCAATGCCTCATACAATTGTGTCAAATCAAACGTATAGGTTTTCGGCAGTTCGTTTGCCACCGTCAGGGTTCCATTTTTCGCGGTTGCCTGAAGCTTTGTAATGTTCACCGTCAGGCCCGATGGCGCTGCGGGTAAAATGTAGTTGCCCGCCTTATCGCCTGTTAGTTGCCATGTGGTGATCGTAACGGGTTTATTCTGCCCTGCTGCGGCATTCTGCATCGTACCCACAGCCTGCAGATGAAGCACATCGCCATACACCGCACCATGTGCTTCGCTCAGCGTATAGCTTTCGCCCAAAAGCTGGTCGTGTTCCACACACTTCAGTTGAACACTGCGGGCATTTGCCCCCGCATAAGGCCTGTCTACTGCAGCAATGGTACCCAGCGAAAGCTGTGCAGGGGCCACTGTCAGGTAAGCCGTTGTCGTCTGCTGTGCATGGGTGTCCGTTTCCGCCACGGTGATGGTGACCACTGCGGTGCCCTTGTTTCGGATTGCAAGGTTTCCGCTTGCGTCCGTTTGCACCACGGAATCGTTCTGCACGCTGAGGGTAATGGCACCGGGGTTTGCCACGGGCGTCTGGCCATCACTTTCCAGAATGGTGATGCCAAACGCATCGGCGCCTACCGGCGCATCGCCATATGTTTTACTCACATTCCGGTTATCAAGGCGGATCTGCGGTATGTCTTTCGCTACAATCCACACATTCACCGTTCCGCTCTGGCTGGCAGGCGTATAATTGCCCGTGTTCAATGTAAATGTCCAGTTCACAACATAGGGCCCACCTATTGCCTGCGCGGCCAGGGTATCCGCCGCCACAGGCACGCCGTTATATGTCCAGCTCATTGTGCCCTGTGCCAGAACATCCTGCGGGTTGGTAGACACCAACGCATTCAACTTTGTCAGAAGATCCGCTTCGCCTTCCCGCACAGTGAGCGTGTTTGTCACCGCCATTGTATAACTGGCAGGCACGATCTGAAATGATTTGCCCACTGTTCCTTTGTCCAGCAGCTGCCCGCCTGCAACGGGCGCCACATTGGCCGTAGCCGTACCCACATTGATGTTGTTGGAATAGCCTGTCACTGTATAATCTGCCGCATTGGCATAGTTGGCTGTAAAATCCCACATCGTCTGGGGTTTCACGCTCACAGCCGGTGTGATTGGGTTTCCGGTGTAAACCTGATCCTGGATATCCTGTATCATATCCACTGTCAGCGGAATACGCACTTGCCCGGTGCCCAGCACGCGGCCGGCCCCCTGCGCCTGAGTCGGGCCGCCCCAAAGTTCTACCACGCCGCCATCCAGCCACAGTTCATTTGTATTATTCAGTGCATTCGCACCTTCCTGCAGCACTACTTTGCTGCCCTCGTCCACGCGCACCTGGCCGCTGTTTGACAGGGTATGCCCGGCGGCAACTGTCAGAGAGGCCGGTGCTCCATTGCGGTCATTTTTTACCACACGCAGCGTGGTACCGGCATCCACTGCCAAATCATAATCCAGCACCGGGTTTCCCCATACCTGAATATTGGCAGCGCTGTCGTTCACATGCACCACACCGTCTGAACCCACAGTAGCCGTTGTTTCTCCGCCCTGATAGCTGACAAAAATACCGTCCCAATTTGCATAGTCCGCCACATGGCCAATGCCCTGTGGCGCCACGATAACAGCGTTTCCATCTGCTCCGGTGGTGAAAGTGCCATTATCACTGTCGCCCACACCGCGGCCGCCCCCGCCAATGCTAAGGGCATCATCGCCGCCCACGGCATATACTACGCCACCGTTAACTGTAACGGTGCCGTTATAATCCACATTTTCTCCACTGCCAATGCCGGCGCCGCTGCTGAGCCCAGCATTTCCTCCAATGGCGCGCACCCATCCGCCATTGATTGTGATATTACCGGATGCCGCACCTGAACCCACCTTATATCCACTTCCGATGCCGGCACCGCCACCGGTGCCCTGTGCGTATACATTGCCACTGTTGATGGTAATGTCGCCAAAGTCATGTCCATTTTCCCAGGCTGTTCCTTCATAGGCACCGCCAATCCCCGCGGCGCCGATGCTGGAAGAGCCTCCATGCGCGTAAGCGGATAACGAACCGGTGCCCTGAATGGTAAGGCTGGAACCAGCTTCCACCCAGATAGCCGGATGATCGCCCCGGCCATGTAATTCATTTTCGCCTTCCAGCACCAGCGTAACGTGGGCGCCGTTGCGCACATCCAGCGCCGAAGCCGTCGCACCGGGCGTAAGGAGATGGCAGTCGCGCAGGA
>CAMBHV010000107.1 GCA_945867255.1 uncultured Clostridia bacterium | reverse complement strand
ATACAAGGCGCGGCGCAGTGTAGCCGCGCGGGAAAGAGGAACTGTATGATGAAAAAATCAATCAGCATTTTTCTTGTGCTGGCGCTCTGCGCCGTACTTCTTGCAGGCTGCGGTGCGCCGGCATCCAGCACGCCTGAATCGTCTTCGCAGCCGACGGAGAGTGTCTCTGCAAGCCAGCCGCAGGAGGCGGCGCAGCGCACGACCTTTCGCATTGCAAGCCTGAAAGGCCCCACCACGATGGGCCTTGTGGGCCTGATGGACAGTGTGGACCAGGGCCAGGCACGCCATGATTACGAAGTGACAATGTATGGTGCGGCAGATGAAATAACCCCGCTTCTTGTCAAAGGGGAAGTGGATGTGGCGCTGGTGCCGTGCAACCTGGCCAGTGTGCTTTATAACAATATGAAAGAGCAGGGCGGCGTGGAGATCGCTGCCATCAATACTCTGGGCGTATTATATATCGTGACAACAGGCGATGAGATCCATAGCGTGACAGACCTTGCTGGCAAAACCATTTATTCCACGGGCGAGGGGACCACGCCGGAATATACCCTGAACTATATTCTGGAGCAGAACGGGCTTGTGCCTGGGCAGGATGTTACAATTGAATATAAAAGCGAAGCAACCGAAGTGGTGAGCTCCATGGCATCTTCCAGCGGGTATCCAATTGCTATGCTGCCGCAGCCTTATGTAACTACTGCACAAATGCAGATGGAAAATCTGAGCGTTGCGCTGGATATGACAGAAGAATGGAACAAAGTTTCGCCCGATTCAGCGCTTGTCACGGGTGTGGTGCTGGCGCGCAAGGAGTTCGTGCAGGAGAATGAGGCTGCGTTCCGGGAATTCTTAGAAGATTATGAGGCTAGCGTGGAATTTGTGAACGCCAACACACAAGAGGCTGCACAACTTGTGGCAAACTATGGTATCGTGCCGAAAGCAGAGGTGGCAGAAAAGGCATTGCCTGCCTGCAACATCACCTTTATTACGGGCGAAGAGATGAAAACAAAAGTATCCGGCTATTTAAATGTGCTATATGAACAGGATGCAAAATCTGTGGGTGGTGCGCTGCCGGGTGACGATTTCTACTACGATGCATAAAATTCTGCAGCGTAAATGGGTGCAAAACACGCTGGCAATTTTGTTTTGGCTGTGTGTGTGGCAAGTTGCCAGCGTGTCAGTATCCTCCTCGCTGATTTTGGTTTCTCCTTTGGCGGTGGTGAAGACGCTGGCCGGGCTTTTACCTACTGCGGCGTTCTGGAGCACAGTAAGCCAAAGTTCGGTACGCATTTTGACGGGCTTTTTCCTGGGCTTGTTTGTGGGGCTGGTGCTTGCGTGCCTGTCAGCGACGTGTACAGTTGTGCACACATTGTTGCGTCCACTTGTTCTCACGGTAAAAAGTATACCTGTGGCCAGTTTTACGGTGTTGGCACTGTTTTGGCTGAACAATGCAGCAAACCTTTCTCTCTTGATCAGTTTTTTGATGGTGCTACCGGTGGTGTATGCGAATACGCTGGAAGCATTGCTTAGTGTAGACAAAAGTTTACCGGAGATGGCAAAGGTGTTTCGGCTGGGGACATGGCGCACGGCGCGCTATATCTACGCGCCTGCAGCGGCTCCCGGCGTGCGTGCAGCATGCAGGGTGGGTCTTGGCTTGTGCTGGAAAAGCGGTGTGGCGGCAGAAGTGATTGGCATCACCACCGGAAGCTTGGGTGAAATGCTGTATCGTGCAAAATTGTTGCTTTCTGCGGCAGATCTGTTTGCATGGACGTTTGTTATTATTCTGCTTAGTTTTGGGTTTGAAAAGCTGTTTCTGGCTATGCTGGCACGGGTAGAAACCTTACTATGCCGCACCAATCCACCGCCGTTCAAGAATATGCCCATTTGTCAGGAAGACCTGCGCGTGCAGGTTGTATGGAATAATTTTTCCGGAGTTTCGGTGCTTCGGGGCATCACGCAGGTATTTGCCCCAGGGGATACGGTATGCGTGATGGCGCCATCCGGTGCGGGAAAAACCACATTGTTGCGCATTCTTCTGGGCCTTGCAAAGCCCGACGATGGTACGGTGGCGCCGCAGGGGGTAAAACTTTCCTGCGCGTTTCAGGAAGAACGGTTGGTGCAAGGGCTTTCCGCAGTGGGCAATGTACTGCTGGCGTGTCCGTGCAGTGGTGAGCAGGCAGAGCAGGCATTTGCTGCCCTTGGCTTTGAAGAGCACACGATGTATCAGCCGGTGGGGCAGCTTTCTGGTGGGCAGCAGCGCCGGGTGAGCCTGGCAAGGGCTATGCTGGCGCAGAGCGCAGCCGTTCTGCTGGATGAACCGTTCAAAGGACTGGACAGCGCGGCAAAAGCGCGCGCCGCCCGTTTTGTGACGGCCCAGGCCCGGGGCAGGGCGGTGGTGTGCGTGACGCACGACCCGGGTGACGCAAGGCTGCTGGAGGCGCACACTGTGAAGATTTTTGCAGAAAATAAGCAGCTGAACGCTGCAGATGCTTGAAAAGGCGAAAAAGGTTGATATAATGAATTTAATTGACAGAACAGGCGCCTTGGCGTGTTTTCTGTAAAAACAGAGGAAAAGGTAAAGTGGAATATGAAACATGCGGTATGGAAAAAAACGATAGTGTTTCTGCTGGCTGCATGCATGGTGCTTACGCTTGGTGGCGTTGCGACGTTTGTCCAAGCGGAACCAGGCGATATCGCAGAGGTGAACGGCACGCCGTACGCTACTTTAGATGACGCGTTGGCCGCCGTGCAAACGGCTGCGCAGCAGGGGCCTGTCACGATCAAATTGCTTGAGAATGTGCAAATTCCGAACGGCCAGCATATTGAAGTGGCTGCGGGCATGCAGGTCACGCTGGATTTTAACGGATGCATCCTTTCCAAAACAGATGAGAGCAACGATGCCCCGATTGAGAATCATGGTACGATGCAAATCGTTGACACGAAGGGCGGCGGCGGCATCGACGGGGGAAACAGGTGCATCAACAACTATGGAAACATGGTGATCGATGCAGGCCGTTACACCACTTTCATCGGAACGGGCGGAACTGCCATACAGAATAAAGCAACGGATGCTGTGATGACAATCAACGACTGCGATGTGGATGCAAGCGTATTTGCGTTTGCAAATGCAGGCACGGCAACCATCAACGGCGGGACATTCAAAAATACTTCCTGCAGTTCTTGTACGCCTAACTGGGCTTATACTGCAAAATCCACAGGTACGCTTTATTTCAATAACGGCCAGGTGGATGGTGTGCAGGGAGCTTTGGCCATTTCGGCAGGATATGCGGAGATAAAGGGTGGTACATTTACCGCACATGCATGCGAAATACACGGTGCGAAAAATGCGTTTTATGCGTTGTATGTGGCCGGTGAAGAGGATGAAGTGAAGTGTGTTGTTTATGACGGCACTTTTACTTCCGAAGGAAATTACGCGGCCGTTTTGGTTGGCAATGATAATACGGGCGGCGACGGCGGCATCAATGCGGCTGCAACATCAGAAATAAAGGGCGGCACTTTTGTTGCAACCGTGCAAGGTGTTCCCGCGTTGAAAGGGGCGCCTAACACCGGCAACCCGATCGTTACCGGCGGCAGCTTCAGCTCGGATGTGCGCGCATATGTTCCCGCCGGCTCCACCACAAAACAAAACGATCAGGGCCAATATGTGATCACGCCTGCAAACGATGCGCTTTTCAAAATCGGCAATGTGGGCTATCTGACATTAGCCGATGCCGTGGCCGCGGTGCCTGCGGACGGCACGCAGACCACCATTACCATGTTGAACGATGCGCAGGGCGATGGCGCGGTGGTGAAAGAGGGCCAGAATATCGTGTTCGATTTGGGCGGCCACACTTATAATGTAAATGGGAATCTGGTCGGTTCCGCGGGTACGGAAACGAGTGGCATGCAGCTGTTGAAGGGCTCTGTTGTCACGCTGAAAAACGGCACGCTCACGTCTGACAAAGCCAAAATTCTTGTGCAGAACTACTGCAACCTCACGCTGGACGGCGTGAAGCTGGACGGCACCCAAAGCAGCAGTTGCGGCTATGTGCTGTCGAACAATTTTGGCAACACAGTGGTGACAGGCAATACCACTATCACGGCCGGCACGGGCAAAGTGGCCTTTGATTTGTGGTACGGTATGTCGGACGCCTATAAAGACGGCGTTTCCATCACCTTTGACAAAAACTTTACCGGAACTGTGACCGGAAAGGTTGAGTATGGCCCGGCAAATCCGCAATATGTTGACTGGGAGGGCAAAACCGCGCTTTCCATCCAGGGCGGCACATTTGACACACAGTTTGTGGCCAGCAACGGCAATGATATGAAACAGGCAAACATCAGCGTTTCGGGCGGCACCTTTACTTCCGGGGATGTGCTGGATTATCTTGCCCCGGGCTTTGAGCTGAAAAAGAATGCCAACGGCACTTTCGGCGTGGTGAAGAAGCCGGATACGTCCGGCCAGACAACTACTTCCACGGATCAGAAGACAAACCCCAAAACGGGGGTTGCGGCCTGAGTCAGGGCGGCGGAAAGCAGATAGCAGAATTAAAAGGAGCGATGGCTGCCGCGGCCATCGCTCCTTTTCGGTGTGCGAAAGAGCGGCATTTCGGCGCGGCGGCAAAAAGGATTTCGGCGCATGGGCGGGCCATTGTGCAAAAAACGCAGGGTTTCAGCGAAAAAGCGTGCCGGGAACCTTGACAAACGGCCTGCGTAAAGCATAAACTGAGTAATGCGGAAAGACAGAAATGTCATAAGTTAAGCCGCGGAAAGGACTGTGAGCAGGACATGGAAGGCGACGCCCAAGGGCGATTATGTCTGCTAATATCATTAATCAGCACTGCTCACGGTGCACGGCAAGCCTAACCGGCTTTCCGCACCGTGTTTTGGTGCGGAAAGGAAGGACAGATGATTTCTGTTTACGAAACGCAGGAGGGGCGGCTGCATGAAAGCGAAGAGATCCGTCCCGGTACATGGGTGGATCTGTGTGCACCCACAGAGGAAGAGATTGCTTCGGTTTGCACGCGCCTTCATATTGACACCGATCTTGTGCGCGCAGCGCTTGACGAGGAAGAAAGAAGCCGTATAGATTCAGAAGATGGCCATATGTTGATTCTGGTGGATACCCCGACCGTGGAGGTGCGTCCGGGCCGTGGGTTTGTGTATACCACGCTTCCATATGGAATTATTCTGACAGAGGCAAACATTGTAACAGTATGCTTGAAAGAGACGGCGTTGACGCGTGCGTTCAGTGATAGCCCTGTGAAAAACTTTTCCACAAAAAAGCAGAGGCGCATGACGCTGCAGATGCTGTATCGTAATGCTACATTATTCCTGTTTTATCTGCGTGAAGTAGATAAAGCTTCCAACCGTGTAGAAAACGAGCTGCATATTTCCATGAAGAATAAAGAACTCATCCAGATGTTGGGGCTGGAAAAAAGCCTTGTGTATTTTTCCACCTCACTGAAAGGCAACGAGCTTGTGCTGGAAAAGCTGATGCGTACGCAATTCGTTAAGGCTTATCCGGAGGACGAAGAACTTCTGGAAGATGTGATTATTGAAAATAAGCAGGCCATTGAAATGTCGAATATTTATCGGGACATCCTTTCGGGCACGATGGACGCATTTGCCTCTGTGATTTCAAACAACCTGAATATAGTCATGAAGGTTCTGGCCTCTGTGACGATCATTCTTACCATACCGTCCATCATCTTTGCGCTGTGGGGTTCCAATGTGCCGGTTCCGTTTGAAACATCTCCCTATGGGTTCGGGGT
>CAMBHV010000106.1 GCA_945867255.1 uncultured Clostridia bacterium | reverse complement strand
GAGCGTGTCCCCCCTCTCTCCATAGCAGGCATGCAAGATTTTCAGTGCAACGAAAATCAAAAACTGGCCGGTGGTATTTTACAAAATGGGCTTTTTTCTCTGATTAAATGGATAATTTTACGGGCGAAAAGCACCTATGTGCAGGGAGTCGGCAGATATATGTACCATTCCTGCCATCGTATACCATTTTGAAGATGAGAAAAACGGCGGCACTCAGCCTTTTAGAAAATATCCAGTGCGAACAGCTAAATCCGTTTGAACAGGCACGTGCATTGCACGAGTTGTTGGATCTTTGGGGCTGCACGTAGGAAGCTGGGGCTCGTCGCTTGGGTATCGTACAGCCCACGCTGGCAAATAAGCTTCGTCTTTTAACGCTTACTCAGGCGCAACAGGAATTTTGTGTGGCTCAGAACCTGACGGAGCGCCATGCCCGTGCCGTGCTGCGCTTACCCACAGAAGAACTTCGCTTCAAGGCGCTGAAAACAGCTGCGCAACGTGGCTACACTGTACAGCAGACAGAAGCTATGGTAGAGCGCGTCATTTCTGCCCGGCCAAAGCCAAAGAGAAAGTTGATGGTAAAAGATGTGCGTATTTTTGTAAATACCATTGAGCACGCCTTAAAGGTAATGACAGGCAGTGGGATTCCGGCTACAGCGACTCGAAATGAAAGTGATGAATATATCGAATATGTGGTACGCATTCCTGCAAGGCCTTTATCCCGTCAACATCCAGAGGAAAAAGTATCTGCTAGAAATTATGAGGAAATGATTCCGCTCTGTAAAGAAAAAGACGTTGTGCCGAAAGATGAGGAGCCAGTTTCGTCCAAGCAGAAGTGTGAACAGGCACCACATCTGTTGGAACATGATTCGAAAGAGATAATGCAGAAGAACAACCGGCAACCTTCTGTGCAGGAAGAAAAAATAAATTTGCAGCTTGGGAAAACTGACAAGCAGATGACGGATTTATTGCAGAAGAAGACGGCGATAGTGCTTTGCGCCGGAAAAAAAGAACATGAAGAAAGCACTTTGGATACAGGAAGAAGAAATGAAGAATGAGAGATGCAAAGATAGTGAGACAAATCAATAAGAAGGGCGGAGATGTTCCACGTGGAACATCTCCGCCCCTTTTATCTGTAAAAGTGACTATTTCTCCGTGTGACTAGAAGTAAGTTTATGGATGGTGGCTTGGGCCAGGCCAACACTTACAAGAAAAGCAATGAAGAGGCATACAATAGCCGATATGTTTATAATGCTGCCGAGGGAAAACTGACGAAACACAAGATCCAATAAAAAGAAAAAGCAGGTAAAATATATTCCGGTAAAAACAACCAGCAGCAAAGTTTTCATCATACCCTCCTCTGACAGATTATCGCGCAATCAAGTGTGGCAATACATCAAAAACACACAGAGAACTATAGATTTCACTTTCTTTTGATTTTTATCATATCAGAGCAGATGATGAAAAGCAAGGAAAGTGTGCAAAACGGCGGGCAGTGAAATTTAAAATTGCGGTGCATATCTCTTTCTAACAATACGGTGGTATAAGTTTAAAGAAAACCTGAAATTTTCCTGCCACTCCTGCCTTTATAGCAAGTGAAATGTTCCACGTGGAACATTTCACTTGCTATAAAGATGATTCAAGGGAAAACCCTTAAAAATTGCAAAAAGTGAGTAGAAAGTCCACGGTAAATTTGGCGAAAAGAAAAAGGGAAAAAACTTTTCAAAAAATGCCCCCTGTGCTATACTGAAATGGCGACAGAAAGATAAGAATGAAAAGGGGGACATGCCTTGGGCAAAGTGATCGCGATAGCGAATCAGAAAGGCGGCGTGGGAAAAACAACAACGGCGGTAAATTTGGCGGCAGGTATCGCGGCACAGGGCAAACATGTGTTGTTGGTAGACTTGGATCCGCAGGGCAATACGACTTCCGGCTATGGCGTAAACAAGCGCAGCGTACAGAAAAGCGTATATTCTCTGCTGATTGGAGAGGCGGAAGCGCGCGAAGTAGTCATTCACACCCCGTATCGAGTTGATCTGATCCCCTCCAATATTCAGCTTTCGGGCGCAGGAATTGAATTGGTGGCATTGGAACGGCGCGAGGCGCGCTTGCGGGATGCACTTACCCCGTTGGTGAAGGAATATGACTTTATTCTGATCGATTGCCCGCCTTCCCTTGACCTTTTGACATTAAATGGGTTGTGCGCGTGTGATACCGTTCTGG
Organism: uncultured Clostridia bacterium; assembly: GCA_945867255.1. Taxonomy (GTDB): domain Bacteria; phylum Bacillota; class Clostridia; order Oscillospirales; family Ruminococcaceae; genus Ruthenibacterium. The sequence continues at coordinate 3,563 of CAMBHV010000106.1, read as the reverse complement.
TGCCTATCCAGTGTGAGTTTTTTGCGCTGGAAGGCCTTTCAGAGCTAATGAACACTATTCGCACTGTGAAAAAGCTGTATAACCCTTATATCGATGTGGAAGGCGTTTTGCTTACCATGTATGATGGCCGTTTGAACCTTACTCTTCAGGTAGTACAAGAAGTGAAAAAGTACTTCGGTTCAAAAGTGTATAAAACTACGATTCCGCGTAATGTGCGGTTGTCCGAGGCGCCAAGCTATGGTATGCCGGTGAATTATTATGATCCGGGTTCAAAGGGCACAGAAGCATATGCTTTTCTTGCTGCGGAACTGATCAGAAACAATAAAGAGGGGTGGTAAGATGTCTCCAAAACGCGGCGGTCTTGGCCAGGGGGCCAGTGCCTTGTTTCAACCGTCAGAACTGCTCTCAGACTCAGGCAATGGCGTAACGATGCTACGTCTGTCGGAGATAGAGCCGGACAAAAGCCAGCCCAGAAAAAATTTTGAGCCACAGGCGCTGAATGATCTTGCAGATAGCATTGCACAGCACGGCATCTTACAGCCTGTTGTGGTGCGCCCAGCCCAGGGCGGCTACATCATCGTAGCGGGTGAACGGCGTTGGCGTGCTGCAAGGCTGGCGGGGCTGAAAGAGATTCCTGTGCTGGTGAAAGAGCTGACGGACCAGCAGGCCATGGAAGTTGCTCTGGTAGAAAACCTGCAAAGAGAAGATTTGGACCCAGTAGAAGAGGCGATGGGTTATCGCCAACTCATGGATGCATGTGGTTACACACAGGCACAGGCGGCAGAAAAGGTAGCAAAGAGCCGCAGCGCCGTGGCAAATAGCCTTCGCCTTTTGAACCTGCCTCAGCAGGGACTGGATGCGTTGCGCATTGGCGCTATCACAACAGGGCATGCGAAAGCGATTCTGGGTTTGGAAAGCGCTCAGCTGCAACAGCAGGCTCTGGATATTGTTTTGAAGCAGAAGCTTACTGTGCGCGAAACAGAGGCACTTTGCAGAAAATTGGCAAAAGCACCACGCAAAAAGCGCGAGGTCCTTCCGCCGCCGCTTGCAGGCGAGGTGGAAGCAGCCCTGCGCGAAACGCTGGGCACGCAGGTAAAAGTGCAATATAAAGGCGGCAAAGGCAGCTTGCAAGTATATTTTAATTCAGACGAGCAACTTCGACATTTTGCGAATTTGCTTGGTAATGAAAGATAAGAGGGGGAAGTATCGATGCTGGACATCAGATTTGTAAGAGAAAATCCACAAGCGGTGAAGGAAAACATCAAAAAGAAATTTCAGGATGCAAAACTTCCGCTTGTGGACGAAGTGTTGGAACTGGATGCAAAATTGCGCGCTGCAAAAAGTGAAGCAGAAGCGCTGCGTGCCAACCGCAACAAGCTTTCCAAAAGCATTGGCGCATTGATGGCGCAAGGCAAAAAGGAAGAAGCAGAAGCTGTAAAACAGCAGGTGACAAAGGATGCAGACCGGTTGAAGGAGCTGGAAGTACAGGAAAATCAGCTGGCCGAGCAACTTCAGAAAGACATGATGACGATTCCGAATATCATCGACCCCAGTGTGCCTATTGGTAAAGATGACAGCGAGAATGTGGAAGTGCAGCGCTTCGGTGAGCCTCTGGTTCCCGATTTTGAGGTGCCGTACCACACAGATATCATGGAACGTTTCGACGGGATCGATCTGGATGCAGCACGCCGTGTGGCGGGTAACGGTTTCTATTACCTGATGGGTGATATTGCCCGGCTGCATTCGGCGGTGATCAGCTATGCGCGCGATTTCATGATAAACCGTGGCTTTACTTATTGCGTGCCGCCGTTTATGATCCGTTCTAATGTGGTGACAGGCGTAATGAGCTTTGCTGAAATGGACGCCATGATGTATAAGATCGAAGGGGAAGACCTGTATCTGATTGGCACCAGCGAGCATTCGATGATCGGTAAATTCATTGATCAAATTCTGGATGAAAAAAGTCTGCCGCAGACGCTGACCAGCTATTCTCCCTGCTTCCGAAAAGAAAAGGGCGCGCATGGCTTGGAAGAACGCGGCGTATACCGGATTCATCAGTTCGAAAAACAGGAAATGATCGTGGTGTGCAAGCCGGAAGAAAGCCCCATGTGGTTTGACAAACTTTGGCAGAACACGGTGGATTTGTTCCGTTCTATGGATATCCCTGTGCGCACACTGGAGTGCTGCTCGGGCGATTTGGCAGATCTGAAAGTAAAGAGCGTGGATGTAGAAGCATGGAGCCCACGCCAGAAAAAGTATTTTGAAGTAGGTTCCTGCTCGAACCTTGGAGATGCGCAGGCACGCCGTTTGAAAATTCGCGTAAAGGCCGAGGATGGCACAAAATATTTGGCCCACACGTTAAACAACACTGTGGTGGCCCCGCCGCGCATGCTGATTGCTTTCCTGGAAAACAACCTGCAGGCGGACGGAACGGTGCGGATTCCACAGGCGCTGCGCCCGTATATGGGTGGGCAGGAAGTGCTTATTCCAAAGCATTAATTTTTCTAAACTTAAAGTTTTTAAAAACAAACTATGGGCCGGAGAAGGTTTTCCTCCGGCCCATAGTTTGCAAAAGCCAAAAGAACACCGAGCGCGGGAAAGGTGAACTGAGGATGAAATCTACGAGGAAACAATTACCTGAAGGGTATCAGGAGATATGGCACGCAGACCTTGCAAAAAATAAAAAGCAGGCCTTGCTTGTAAATGGATTGGCATTGGCTTTGGCGGTTGGTACTGTGCTGGTGCCGCTTTTAGGGAGGGCAGCCGCAGGAAGTTTTGTGTTAAGCGGCTGGCAGATGGCAGTGGCAGCGGTGGGGTTGCTTTTTTACATCCCTTTACATGAATTGGTACATGGGCTGTGCATGAAAGGCTTTGGTGCAGGTAAGATCCATTATGGCTACGCTGGGGTGTACGCCTGGGCGGGAAGCAACGATTTCTTTAAGAAATGGCCATACATTGTTATTGCGCTTGCGCCTTTGGTCAGTTTAGGCATCGCTTTGGCATGTTTGTGTGTCTTTGTGCCTCACAACTTGTTTTGGGCAGTATACCTGATTCAGGTGATGAACATTTCCGGCGCGGCAGGGGATATCTATGTAGCGTGGAAAGCGTTTGGCATGCCGGAAGATCTTCTGGTTCAGGATACGGGTACTGCTATGGTGTTTTACAGTAGAGCGCGTTATAATAAGGGCGAATGAAGGGCGCTTTTGGCTTTTTTAGAAATAGCAAAGAATATTTCTAAATTTGTTGACAGGAAAACCGGCAAAAGGTGTTGACAAGCCCCTTCTTTTTCTATATAATAACTCATGCGCTGTTTCTTTATGGCGCAGATATGGCGGTATAGCTCAGTTGGCTAGAGCATTCGGTTCATACCCGAAGTGTCACCGGTTCGAATCCAGTTACCGCTACCATATCACAGGGTTTTGCTGAAAGCTGCACGGCCGCGGGCAGCAGCAGCAGCCTGCAGAAGCGCCGTTCAGCGTTTAGCAAAACCCTGTGCGACATGGCCCGTTGGTCAAGCGGTCAAGACATCGCCCTTTCACGGCGGTAACCCGGGTTCGATTCCC
>CAMBHV010000105.1 GCA_945867255.1 uncultured Clostridia bacterium | reverse complement strand
TCTGCATCAAACCGCGTGCGCCCACATTGGAAAGCGCATTGGGCTTGAACCCACTTTCTGTTTTGATGATGGCATATACCAGCGCATACTCAAGGCCATATTTATCGGCATAGTATTCCACATATGTGCGATAGGTGCGCGGATAAATGGCGCGCTGGACATCTCCACCCACACGTACAAAAAACAAAAACATGCACAGACATACGCCCGCAAGTGCAAAAAGAAATACCCGCCTGCGTCGTTTGCTCATTTCGTTCCCTCTTCCAGCAGCCTTTGCAGCACGCTGTGGGCCTGCGCTTCCAGTGCCTGCGCATCACTGTTATTTTCCAGAATAAAAGTTGCCGCTGCATCCAGCACGGCTTGGGGCGTCTGCGTTGCAAGGCGGCTGCGGGCCGCATCCAGGCTTACACCATCGCGTTGCATGATACGCTGTTCCAGCACATGCTGTGGCGCACGTACTACCACGATGGCATCGCAATATGCCTGAAACCTGGCGCCCACGATCACCGCGCCATCCACAAACACAAGTTTTGCGCCTGCTATACGCGCTTTCTGAACCCCTTCAAGAAGCCGGCGTACAATTTCGGGATGGGTGATATCCGTAAGGCACTGCGCCGTTTGTTTTGTGTGAAATGCCCGCTGTGCCAACACGCTGCGCCGCAATATTCCGCGTTCGTCCAGAATGTCGCTGCCAAAGGCCTGCACCAGCGCCGGGAGACATGGGCTTCCAGGTTGCGTGATGTCCCGCGCCACAGCATCCCCATCCAACACCGGGAAACCAAGGCCGCGATAGTATGCCGCCACTGTGCTTTTTCCGCATCCGGAACGGCCTGTGATCGCAACAGTTTTCATACTTCCACCACCCGAAATGCCGCCGCGCGTAAAATGCGGTTATACACCGCCAGCGCCACACCGTCCTCCTGCGGGCAGCGTGCATACACAATGCGCGCGCCCTGACGGTCCAGCTCACGCAAAGAAGTAAACAGGGCATGCGCCTGGCTGGCTGCGCTTTCACGGCGGCCATAGGTCACAGCAGGCACACCTACCGCGCTTTCCTCGCCTTCATAGCACAGTGCAAACACACCCGGCCCTGCATGATTCCTGATGTATTCACAATATGCATCCAAACTGCCTTTTACCAGTGTCAATTGAGCTTTGGGTGCATAATGCTTATATTTCATCCCCGGAGAAGCTGCCGTTTCACCTTCACGCAGGCCATGCAGTACTGCGTGTGCCAGCACCACTTCACACCCAAGCACCTGCTGCAGCTGTTCTCTGGTAATGCCACCCGGGCGCAGCAAAACAGGTTGCGGCCCTGTCAGGGAAACCACGGTAGATTCCACCCCAACCTCACATGCGCCGCCATCCAGCACCATCGGGATACGGCCGTCCATATCTGCCATTACATCCCGTGCCGTTGTGGGGCTTGGGCTTCCGGAGAGGTTGGCAGACGGTGCGGCCAGAGGCACACCTGCCGCACGAATCACTGCCTGCGCCACAGGATGGCTGGGCATGCGCACGGCAGCTGTATCCAGCCCCGCACACACCGCATCTGCCAGCGCAGCGCCACGCGGTAAAACCATCCAGCGTGGCCCCGCCCACCATGACTCACCCAGCCGTTAGCCCGCCGCAGGCACCTACCCTGAGCTCACGTCCAACCTGTCTAAAGAAGAGATGTGCGAGATCAGCGGATTATCCTGCGGACGGCCCTTGGCCTTAAAAATGGCGCGCACGGCCTGTTCGTCCAGCGCGCTTGCCGCAAGGCCATACACCGTTTCGGTAGGAATAGCCACCAGCCCGCCATTCAACAGCACATCTGCAGCGCGCCTGATTGTCTCGGGCTGAGGGCGCAACAATTCGGTTTTCATTGTGTACCCTCCTCTCCGGCGGCTTTCAGCTTTTCTGCCCTGTCTGCTGTGGCCAGTGCATCGATCACCTCATCCAGCGCACCATCCAGAATAGCGTCCAATTTATACAGCGTAAGGCCGATACGATGGTCTGTTACACGGCCCTGCGGGTAATTGTAGGTGCGGATGCGCTCTGAGCGGTCGCCCGTGCCCACCTGGCTTTTGCGCTGGGCGGCCAGCTTTGCGTCCTGTTCGGCCTGCTTTTGCGCCAGCAACCGGCTGCGCAGCACTTTTAGTGCCTTGTCCCTATTTTTGTATTGGCTTCTTTCGTCCTGGCATTCCACCACCATACCGGTGGGCAAATGCGTTACGCGAATGGCAGAGGACGTTTTATTGATGTGCTGGCCGCCTGCACCGGATGAACGGAATGTATCGATTTTCAGATCGGCAGGGTCCAGTTCCAGTTCTACCTCTTGGGCTTCCGGCATCACTGCCACCGTGACGGTGGAGGTGTGTACCCGGCCCTGCGCTTCTGTCTCGGGAACGCGCTGTACACGGTGTACACCGCTTTCAAATTTCATGCGGCTGTATGCACCCGCGCCCTCGATAGAAAAGCTCACTTCCTTCATGCCGCCCAATTCTGTTACATTGGCGCCGATGAGTTCCGTTTTCCAACCCCGCGTTTCCGCATACATCTGATACATGCGATACAAACTATGGGCAAACAGTGCGGCTTCTTCCCCACCGGCCCCGCCGCGGATCTCCACGATCACGTTTTTATCATCGTTTTCATCTTTCGGCAACAGAAGCAGGCGTATCTCGCCCTCCAGGCGCTCCATCTCGCGCTTGGAATCGCTGAATTCCTGTTGAGCCAATTCTTTCAGTTCCGGCTCCAAACCTGGTTCTTCCAGCAGTTCTTTTGCACCGCAAAATGTACGCTGCACGGTTTCATACGCATCGCATGCCTGCGCAAGCGGCGTAAGGTTTTTATATTCTTTCATCAGCCGAGCATATTGTGCAGGGTCCGCCGCCACACCTGGCTGCTGCAGCATCTGCCCTACTTCGTCATAGCGCGCACGCACGGCGCGCAGTTTTTCTGTCATGATATGAGCTTCCTTCCCAATTCAAATTCGCAGCCTGGCGCCTTGCCACCTGGCCAATTTGCATAGAAAGAAGCCCTGCTAAAGCGGCAGAGCCTCGCGCACGATTTTTTTGATGTTTTTTTCGATCTTGCTGCGTGCCACCATCACTTCGCGGCCGCATTTCACGCAGCGGATGCGAAAATCCATCCCCACGCGCAACACGGCAAACTCGCTGGCACCGCAGGGATGCGGCTTTTTTGTCAGGATATGATCACCCACGCGTACATCCATTCCACGGGCCCTCCTTTTTTGTGGTGCCGGGCACAACTAACAGTATACCCGGATATCTTATATAGTATATCTTAAAATACCATCTGTTGCAAATAATCATGCCAAAGTTCACACATATTTTACTGCACCGCCAAAGTGAACGGCAGGAACCCGTGCGGGCCGTGGCCGCAACACCGTCTGTTCTTCTGCGGGTCAAACTGTGATGGGGGCGATGCTCTTTGTAGAGAGCTGTGGTGAATTCGCAGGGCTTGCACTAACCCCGGCAGGCTTTACAGGCCTGATTTCCGGCTGCAACCCGGGCAGAGGGGGAACGTATCTATCAAAAGTGTTTGCCCGCAACGCATGAAAAGAGATGCTGCCCGCCGCACGGAGCTTAGAGAAAATGGCCATGCACTTCCGTTTCAACATTTTACCGAAGTTCATCTGAACTGCCGGTACGATTCCATCCCCGGAAAGCGCCAAACAGATCAAAGCCATTTATCCGGCAGCCCCCACCGTTAACCTTGGGCCACGCTTTACAACCAGCGCCGTTTGGGGTAAAATGAGCATAATAATAGGGCCCTGCGTCACGTTTTGCACGCATGGGCAGCAAGCAAGGAGGCCGTCAGATGGCTGGAAATGCATTTACCGCCGGGGTGAAGCCCGGTGGGTTAAACTCTTCCACAGAAATACGCATTTTGTTATGTTATCTGATTCGGAATGCCGCATCTCCCCTGACGGGCGAAGAGCTGGAAGCCGCACTGCTGAACGAGGCACTTGTCAATTACTTTGAGTTCGCAGCCTGCCTTTCCGACCTTTGCGACCAAGGGCTTGTAGAAAAAAAAGAAGATGGTTATCACATTTTACCCAAAGGGCGCGAAGTGGCCGACACGCTTCAGGCGGATGTTCCCCTTACTGTGCGTGAATGTGCACAGCGTGCCGTGGTACGCGCCCAACTTCTTGCGCGCAAAAGCGCACAGCACAAGGTGCAGCTGGAACAGGTTGGCACGTCATATCTGGTACATTGCAGCATTGAGGAAGGCGGTGCACCCCTGTTTCGGTTAGCCGTTTCCATGCCGGACAAATTTTCGGCCAACCTTGCGCGCGAACAATTCATTGCGCATGGCGACGAACTGTATGAACATCTGATAGGTGTGTTGACGCAAGAAAGCTGATCATTCTTTTTTCATGCAAAGATGGTTCCGTTTTCAGCCAAGGTGCTTTCAATGCCGGCAATGTTGTAAAAGCGGCATATTTACCATGTTTGAGAATAAAAACGTTTCAGCGCGTTCCCTGCCTTACGGCTGGGGATGCGTTTTTCTTTTTGCCTTCTTTTTCCGGATACGGCAGATATGGCCTGCGAACGTGTCCTTGCCTGCTTCGCAACCACGCACTCAGAAAATACACTTTTTCTGTTGGTTGCATTTAATTTCGTACAATCGTATGTTCGAAAAATCATACAATGTAAAAAGCAGGGTTGCCGTTTAGCAACCCTGCTTTGTTTATACAGCGAACAGAGAAATCAACGCGTAAATTTATTTTATTTGCCGAAATAACGAGCCAGCAGGCCAGCAAATGCCTTGCCGTGACGGGCTTCGTCGCGCGCCATCTCATGCACAGTGTCATGGATCGCATCCAAGCCAAGCTCTTTGGCTTTCTTAGCCAGTTCAAACTTGCCGGAAGTGGCGCCGTTTTCGGCCTCCACACGCATCTCCAGGTTCTTCTTGGTGGAATCTGTGAGCACTTCGCCCAGCAGTTCCGCAAATTTGGCGGCATGCTCGGCCTCTTCATAAGCCGCCTTCTCCCAATACAGGCCGATTTCCGGATAGCCCTCGCGATGTGCCACGCGGGCCATAGCCAGGTACATACCAACCTCGCTGCATTCGCCATTGAAGTTCATGCGCAGGCCTTCAATGATCTCCGGATCTACGCCCTGAGCCACGCCCACTACGTGCTCGGCAGCCCAGGTCATCTCGCCCTTCTGCTCCACAAATTTGGAAGCCGGCGCCTTGCATACCGGGCAGAATTCAGGGGCAGCGTCGCCCTCGTGTACATAACCACAAACGGTGCAAATAAATTTTTTCATAGTTGTTCTTTCCTCCGTATCGATTCAGTCACATTCCTTCAAAGCCTTTCGGCAAAATTATCATAGCACCGTTTCTAAACAATGTCAAGTACTTATTGATAAAAATTATCAATAATATCAGAAAACCCCATTTTTTTCAAAGCAGGCACCAATGCACGCAGCAAAAGTGCTGTCAGGCCCCCCATGCAAAGCCCACTGAGAATCAGCACGGGAAGATAGGCCACCATAATCTGCAATCCCTGAGCACCCCACAATGCACAGAACAGAAGCAACTGTCCCATATTGTGTGCCAAGGCGCCACTGGCCGAAAAGATAAAGCAAGTGGGTTTAAAAAAGCGATGTACAAGCCACATCACCGCCACGCTGAACAGGCCTCCACACAGGCTAAGCGCCCCCGCCATTGCCCCCCGTACCAGAAGAGACAGCCCCGCTTTGAGCACCGCCAGACATACCGCCTGCGGAAACCCAAGAAAAAGCAGCGCTACCATTACCACCGTATTGGAAAGCCCCGGTTTCACGCCAGGCGGAAGGCC
>CAMBHV010000104.1 GCA_945867255.1 uncultured Clostridia bacterium | reverse complement strand
AGCGGCTGTTGGGGTGGGCCAGCTTGCCGCCATTTGCAATGTACTCCTTGCCGTCCACGGCCAGGCCCGTCCACTCCTGAACATCCTCAGGCGGGTTCTTGTCCAGGCCTTCCCACCACACGGTGTTATTGTCCAGGTTGTGCGCCACGTTGGTGAAGATCGTGTTCTTCATGGTGGTGTGCAACGCATTGGGGTTGGATTTTTCGTTCGTGCCAGGCGCTACGCCGAAGAAACCATTCTCCGGGTTGATGGCATACAGACGGCCGTCATCGCCAATGTGCATCCAAGCGATATCATCGCCCACCGTCCATACCTTATAGCCCTTCTTGGCGTATACTTCAGGCGGAATCAGCATGGCAAGGTTTGTTTTGCCGCAAGCAGAGGGGAATGCGGCCGTGATGTACTCCACATGGCCTGTGGGGTCCTCAATGCCAAGAATCAGCATGTGCTCGGCCATCCAGCCTTCCTTCATGCCCTGATATGAAGCAATACGCAGTGCAAAGCACTTTTTGCCCAGCAGCACGTTGCCGCCGTAACCGGAGTTGATGGACCAGATGGCGTTTTCCTCCGGGAACTGCACAATGTAACGGTTTTCGGCATCGATGTCTGCCTTGGCGTGCTGGCCGCGCACGAAATCGTTCGATTCGTCACCCAGCTGCTGCAGCGCTTTTACGCCCACACGCGTCATGATATCCATGTTCAGTACAACATAGATAGAATCCGTTACTTCCACGCCCACCTTCGAGAACGGCGAACCAATGGGGCCCATGCAGTACGGAATCACATACATGGTGCGGCCCTTCATCACGCCCGTGTACATGGGAATGAGCTTGGCTTTCATTTCGCTTGTTTCCATCCAGTTATTGATGGGCGCAGCGTCTTCCTTGTGTTTGGTGCAGATAAACGTGCGGTCCTCTACACGGGCCACATCGTTCTTGGCAGTGTGGTGCAGCATACAACCAGGCAGCAGCTCCTCGTTCAGGGGCTGCATTTCACCGGTGCTGAACGCCTCTTCGCGCAATGCTTTCAGCTGTTCTTCCGAGCCATCGATCCACACGACTTTATCCGGGGTCATGAGCTCTTCCATCTCTTTGACCCAGGCCAGAACGTTCTTTTTGTTCTTAAATGCCTTATTCCTATCACCTTTCTCACTTATATTTCCCTTTCCCGCTCTCCCAACCGGGTGCGAGTTCGCGATTTGGATTTATTATACCTTTTTGTTAAAAAAAACACAAGTGAAATCTTCTTTCTGACACCAAAAGTGCAAAAGAAACACACGCTGTGCCGTGCGTACCGCGCTAAAGTTGCCTATGGCATAGTGTCATGCTATAATGTCGATATAATATCCATTGTAAATAAAGGCCGAAAGGCCAGCAAAACCAGCATCTTGCCGCGTGGACAAGGCATATACAGAATACGCGACAGATACCGTCATCACAACAAAAAAGGGGCTGCACACAATGATGGATGTGCTTTTATACGTGTTTACTGCTGTATGGCTTGGCTACGCCGGCTATGGTGCATATTGGGAATGGCGCACCAAAGCCAAAGGCGATATCGTGCAGGCACATATAAAGGCGCATGAACATGATGGCATGATGTATTATCCCGTGCTGGGCTACACCTATCTGGGCACCTATCATGAAGTGCGCTATCATCTTGGCAGCAGAAAAAAATATCCCCAGGGCCAGGCGGTAACCGTGCGGGTTTTGAAAAACCGTCCAGACAAGCCGGAGGTAGAAGGACGTACAAACCGCTCTGCTTATCTATTTTCCGCTTTTGTAGGGCTTGCATGCCTTGCCGCCAGCATATGGCTTGCACTGCGATAACCGGCAGTGTGCTGATACAATTGAAACGGGCGTCTTCGCAGGTTAGCGGGACGCCCGTTTTTCTAATGAGTTCCTATTTTATTGTTCACGCGCCTGCTTTTTTCGATGATATTCGCCTAAAAGGCCTGCATAACGCTTGCCTTGGACAGAAAATAGCACTTCAAAGCCAATGGTAACCAATACCAACAAAAGGAAAAACAATGCTGTAAAGCCAACCCAGGCTGCAACATTTCCCGCCGGAAACCACTTCTGAAACCAGGCACACGCTGCCAACGCCGGATAAAACCCAGCTGCAAACAGCGCCACACGCACCACATAGGAAAACCGCTGGCCTTTCTCATATATAAAGCACAGCCATTGCAGGCATGCCGCCCAAAGGCTGGCCGCCAACATTCCCAGAACCTGGCCCGCACGCAGCGTAGCGCCTGGCCAGAATAAAAGCGACAGCACCGCCCACACGGTTACCCATGCAGAAAAGCACAGGCAAGCGCTCGTTTTCACCTCGCTAATAACAAATAGAATTCTTTTCATATTTTAATACTCCTAGTAATTATTTTGAGCAGTTTTTTAAAGGCCCAGCTTTTTCTTAAACTCCTGCACATATTGCCGCGAAATCACAACTTTTTCCCCGTTGGAAAGTGTTGCCAACAGGCGCCCGCCGAAATCCGGGCGCAAGGCACGGATGTGGTCAAAATTGAGCAGCAAAGATTTTCCTGCGCGCAGAAACCCTGCACATGCCAGGCGTGCTTCCAGTTCGTACAGCCGCAAGTCTGTCTCATATACGCCTTCCCGGGTATAAAAAAACGTGTGTCTGTCTGCCGTATCTGCATACAGAACATCGCCCGCATTCAGGATATGTGTTTCTCCGTCTTTCCGGCCTGTCAGCTTTTCGTCGCACATACGCAGAAGCGCCAGAAGTTCCATCACTTCACGGTTCATGTGTGCACATCGAACTGTAACGGATATCTCCTGATAGATGGGGTTCTGGTCAATATCAATCTTCATATCATCCCCCCTTCCCCAATTTTATGATATAACGAGGGCTCACTTATATACAAGCCGTTTTGCATAGGATGCGTCTGCTATTGCCTAACATGCAAAAAGCACGCCTCTTCAGGCATGCTTTTCCAACCATATTCTACAACAATGCCGCTACAGCCGTTGCCGCCTCATGCGGTAAAAGATGGGTAGTGTCTACCACACATCTGGCCCACCCGTACTGCTCTCGATAAGAAAGCGCGCGTTGCACCGCATCCGCGCTACGCAGGCCGGCATTGATATCTCTTTGTACCCGCGCCTCCAGGGCCGTGCGGCTGGCCATAAGCGTAACCAGCTTCGAGTCAAACATTCCCTCTGGCAGCCGGCACAACACCTGCCGCACGATATCCGGATCCTGCATCACCCAGCAGAATATTACTGTACTGCATTGCGAACACGCTCCATAGCTTTGCAGCATATGCGCAATATTGGCAAGCACCATGTTCTTCGTCTCCGGTGTAACGGCAAATGGTTCCAAAGCCCAGCACCAGTCGCCGTCCAAAAAAGCGGAAGGGGCGCACAGGGCCGCCAGATGACGGCCCACCGTCGTTTTTCCCACACCCATGGGGCCGTTCAGCATCACAAGGCGTTTTGGTTTCTGTTTGAGCCCATTTGGGTCCATATCGTGTCCCCCTCTTCCGGCAAAATAAATTTCTGCGTATAGGCTGTGCCCATCGGACGCGGCGAAATAAGGCACAGGGCCGCAAAATCCTCTGCCGCGGCGTGTAGGGCCGCCATATCCGCCGCCTGTGACGAAAACTTTTCCAGTACAGAAAGGGAAGATGAAAGGGGCAATCTGGCCGTTTTTTTTGCCTTTCGCAGCACGGCAAGGCCCGTCTTGCTTGCGCCAAGCACATGCAGATATGACATTTCGGGCAAGGTTTGCGGCACTTTCAGCGCCGCATCCAGCGCAAAGCGGCGCAGCCGCGCCGTGGCATATCGCTTTGTCTTCAACAGTTCCAGCAATTCTGCATCCGTGCGTGCCTGGCGCACTGCTGCAGACAGGCGATTTTCCAAACCTTCTCCAGCGCCACGCACGCTGGCAAAACCTTGTGCGTACCCCGCACGCAACCGGCATAACAGTGCCGTAGAAAAGGCTTGCCTGTTCCACACTTCCCCTTTCCGGGCCGCACGCAAATATACTTCCAAAGCCGCTTTGGGCACATAAGGTTCCAGTGCCGGCACGCCCTGCTCTTCCACAAGGCTACGCAGTGCCGTACCGCTGGCAAACCCCGCAGCCTGCCGGGCAGCACGCAGGCTGCCAAATGTTTTCCCGGTGCCGGCATCTGACAAAGGCGCACCATGTGCTGCGCCGCGTCGAGCCAACGCCATCGGCTGCATCGTGCTTTTCTGCTCCAGAATTGCCCTGCAATATTCCACGGCTAAAATATCATTCGGTGCCCCCAACAGTTTACCCGTACCAGGACAAATATCTTCCAACGCCTGCTGACGCGCAGGTGCAAACGGCATTCCCTGTTGCAGATATGCACGCAGTGCGGTTTCCATCTTCGGTTCCATTAGCGCAGCAGCCGCACGCACATGAAGGCCTGCATTTGGCGTTTCTGCACCGTAGCACAGCGCCTGTACACAGCCAAGCGCATCCAGCGCACGGACGCCTGCTGCCGCAAACATTTGCGCGCTTGACGCAGCACAGGGCGCGGGCAGGCATAACACAACATCTGCCCCGCACCTCAATGCAGCAGATGCGCGCACGTCTGCCGGAAACAGCGCAGGCTCACCGCGCTGAACAAGGCCAGGGCTCATCACACATACCACTGCATCAAAGCCCTGCGCACGCACCTGTTCAATCTGATATGCGTGCCCGTTATGAAACGGGTTGTATTCCGCAATGATGCCTGCAATTTGCATATACTCCCCCACACTTCTGCATGCAGCGGGCAAAATAGCCTGCTGCAGCCGTTTTTAAGCCGCTTGGCCCTTGAAAAGCTGTTTTGCCCATTATATAATAAATTCGGTAAAGAAAAAAGGTGCTATATGCATCGAAAATATTGGAGGATAAACATGAAAGTACTGGTTATCAACTGTGGTTCCAGTTCGCTGAAATACCAGCTGATCGACATGCAGGATGAAAGCGTCCTGTGCAAGGGCCTATGCGAGCGCATCGGCATCGAGGGTTCCAAGATCGTGCACAAAGCGCATGGCAAACAGTGGGAGCAGGAAGTTCCCTTCCCCACTCACACAGAAGCCTTCATGAAAGTGGTGGAAATGATGACCACCGGCGAAGGTGCTGTTGTGAAGGACAAAAGCGAGATTTCTGCCATTGGTCACCGCGTAGTGCAGGGTGCGGAATTCTTTACGAAATCTGAAATCGTAACCGATGCCATCATCGATAAGATTGAAGAGATCGCTCCGCTTGCCCCTGTGCATAACATGGCACATGTGCAGGGTCTGCGCAGTGCAAAGGCTGTGTTTGGTGCGGACGTACCGAACGTAGTGGTTTTTGACACCACATTCCACCAGACGATGCCTCCCAAAGCATATATGTATGGCGTGCCGTACGAAATGTACGAGAAATACTCCATCCGTCGTTACGGTGCGCACGGCACCAGCCACCGCTATGTCAGCATGGCAGCCGCACAGTACCTGGGCAAAGACCCGAAGGATATTAAAATGGTTACCTGCCATTTGGGCAACGGCAGCAGCATCACTGCTGTGGACGGCGGTAAATGTGTGGACACCAGCATGGGCCTCACCCCGCTTGCGGGCGTGCTGATGGGCACACGTTGCGGCGATATCGACCCCAGCGTGGTAACCTATATGGAGCAGAAGCTGGGCTTCCATGGGCAGGAAATGGCCGATTACCTGAACAAGAAAAGCGGTTTGCTGGGTGTTTCCGGTGTATCCAGCGACAAACGTGACTTGGAAAAGGCCGCAGCTGAGGGTAACCCCCGCGCCAAACTTGCCAGCGATATGCTGAACTATCAGATCAAAAAATACGTGGGCGCAT
>CAMBHV010000103.1 GCA_945867255.1 uncultured Clostridia bacterium | reverse complement strand
ATCAGATGCTGCAGGATGGCATCGAGGCTGCCAATATGACGGCTCCGGTTTCCGTGCAGGGCGTAAAAACGTTCCTGAACCTGTACAATAAGGTTGCGCTGGGCGAAGACCCCGCAGAGAAGTTCACTGCTCTGCCCGTTATCCCTGTGACGGCGGAAGACACCAGCTCTTATATTGCTTGGGATGACTACGCCGCTGCTTACGAGTACCTGCAGGCAAACTAACAAAGGTTAGGCCGCTTTGTGCGGCATAGACACTGACTGAAGCAACATGCACCCACCGGCCGGCCGCGGCGTGAGGGCTGGGCCTGTGCCCACCTCTCAACCGGGCTGGCCGGCGGCGTGTTTATTCGAAAAAGAGGGTGAGAGCTGCCATGCCGATCGACTATGAAAATCGAAAACCGGTGATCTCCATGAAGGATATCACAAAAGAGTTCTCCGGTGTGTGGGCGCTGTCAGGCATCACGTTCGACGTTTACGCCGGCGAGGTGCACTGCCTGGTGGGAGAAAACGGCGCCGGAAAGTCCACTCTGATGAAGGTGTTGTCCGGCGCATATACGCCGACGGCCGGCTCCATCGAAGTGGATGGCAAAACGTATCAGAAACTGGACCCTACACTTTCCAAGGAACTTGGAATTAACATTGTATATCAGGAAAATGACCTTGTGCCCAGCATGGATGTTGTGGAAAATATCTATGTGGGAAATGAAAAGACAAAAGGTTTTGGCCTTGTGGATCATAAAACCATGGAAGCCGAAACCCGCCGTCAAATGGAAGAACTGGGTATCGATTTGAAACTGAATACAAAGATTGAAAATCTTTCAGTTTCCGACCAGCAATTTGTGAAGATTTTGAAGGCACTTAGTGCGCAGCCGCGTGTGCTGATCATGGATGAACCCACTTCCATGTTCAACGTGGAAGATGCAGCAAAAGTGCTGGAATTGACGAAGAGGATTACGGAAAAGGGCATCGGCATCATTTACATTTCGCACTTCCTCAATGAAGTGGTGCAGATTGCCGACCGTATCACTGTCATTCGTGACGGTGCGGTCGTCCGTACTTATACGAATGAAAACCGGGACACGCCAATCACCACCATCACGCAGGATATGGTGGGCCGCCCGGTAGACATGTTTTACGATAAGGAAAAATGCCCTATCGGCGAAGTGATGCTGGAGGTAAAGGATCTTCAGCTTACAAAAGACAGCCCGAAGGTAAGCTTTACGGTGCGCAAGGGCGAAATCGTTGGCTTTTCCGGCATGGTGGGTTCCGGCCGAACGGAAATGGTGCGCGCCTTGGTTGGTGCGGACCATCGTTATGGCGGGCATATCTTTATCAATGGCAAGGAAGTGCAGATTCACGACCCCAACGACAGCATCAATGCAGGCATCGCTTTTATCACGGAAGACCGACAGAAATTAGGCCTGATGCTGCACGCGAGCGTGTTGGAAAACGCCACTATTTTAGGCTTGCGTGAAAAGATTCGGGGCTTCTTTGTGAACATTAAAAAATTCCCCCCGCTGATCGAGCCTCTTTTGAAAGAGCTTCGTGTAAAAACCCCCAGCGTATGGACAGAGGCGGTATACCTCTCGGGTGGAAACCAGCAGAAAGTGGTTTTGGCCAAGTGGCTGTATGCCGAGCAAGATATTTATATTTTTGACGAGCCCACCCGCGGCATTGATGTGAATGCCAAGGCAGAGTTCTACAAGCAGATGAGCGAGTTGACAAAACAAGGAAAATGCATTCTTATGATCAGCTCTGATATGCCGGAATTGATCAGTATGAGCGACCGTGTGCTTGTTGTGCGCGATGGTGCTATCGATTGCGAACTTACCGGTGCGGATATCAACGAGCAGGAAATCATCAAACGTGCGTTAGGAGTGAAGAAAAATGGCAGATAAAGTAAAAGCGCCCTCCACGGCGAAAAAGATGATGAAAGATCAACGCGTTCTGCTTGCCATTGTCATTGCGATTATTGTCGTTGTTGTTTCTATCATCAATCCGAACTTTATTGGTATCAGCAATATCGTGGCTATTTTCCAGCAGATTTGTGTGCTGGGCATTCTTACCATGGCCATGAGCATTCTTTTGATCTCTGGCGGGATCGACCTTTCCATCGGCAACATCATGGTGCTTAGCGGCGTGGTGATGTACGTGGTGCTGAACAACGGCCTGCCCACAGCGGTGGCTGTGGTGGCCGGGCTTATCACCGGTATGGCATGCGGCCTTTTGAACGGTGCCATCATTTCCACTAGCAAGTGCATTCCCCTTGTCATCACACTGGGCACCAGCAAAATGTTTTATGGCATTGCGCTTACGGTATCCGGCGGGCGCATCATGAACCTGGGCGGCGCATTCAACGGCCTGAAGACGAAGATCTTTGAGATTTTTTCGCCCATGCTGCTGGTGCTGTTGGTAATGGTTCTGCTGGCCTACTTTATGATGACCTACACAAAATTTGGCCGTCGAGTGGTGGCTTTGGGCGGAAATGAGAAGAACGCCTTCCTCTCCGGTATCAACGTTACGCGCTATAAAATGATCGTATATGCCATTTCCGGTCTGTTCTGTGCGGTGGCCAGCATTGTGTTCGTGGCGCGTATCGACTCCATCACTGCAAACGCCGGCACGAACTATGAGACGAATGCCCTGGCTGCCGCCATCATTGGTGGTGTGACGTTTGACGGTGGTAAGGGTACGATCGGTGGCGCCTTCCTTGGCTGCCTGCTGATGGGTGTTATTTCCAACGCCATGAACATTTTGGGTGTGGACACTAACGTTCAGACAATCATCACAGGCGCCATTATCGTGGGTGCCGTTGTGCTCAGCAATATCAACAATATCAGAAAGAAATAAGCGCCGAAAGGAGTGTTTGCCTTGGTACATGTCGCGATCATCGGCGCAGGCTTTATGGGCAAGACCCATCTGACCGCATACAAGGCTATGAACAATGCCAAGGTCACGGCTGTGTGTGACCTGAACGAGACGCAAGGGCGCGCGCTGGCCGAAGAGGCTGGTTGTGCCTGGTATGCAGATGGCGATGAAATGTTGCGCACCGCGCAGGTTGATGCCGTGGATATTTGCCTGCCCACCTTCTTGCATGAACAGTATGCATTGCTGGCGGCAAAGTATAAAAAACATATTCTGTGCGAAAAGCCCGTTACGCTTTCGCTGGAAGCATTGGAAAGGATGCTGAGTGCTGCCGAGGAGGCTGGTGTGCAGTTCGCTGTGGGGCAGGCTGTGCGTTTCTGGCCGGAATATGTAAAGACAAAGGAACTGTATGATTCCGGTGCGTTGGGCAAGGTGAAATATGCCCGCGCAAGCCGCCTTTCGGTACACCCGGCCTGGAGCGAGTGGTATCGCAAACCGGAAAACAGCGGTGGTGGCTTGTTTGACTTACATCTGCACGACATCGATTATCTGTGCTATATCTTTGGCCGGGTAAAGCAGGTGTACGCGGTAGGGCAGAAAAACAGCGTGGGATGCTGGAACCATGTAGCCAGCTCGCTCACCTTTGAAAATGGCGTACAGGCCACGGCGGAAGGCATTATCGAAATGCCCAAGGGGTTCCCGTTTACGATGGAACTGAATGTGGTTGGCGATGAGAAGGCCGTGTGCTATCGTATGCGCGCCGGTGCAAACCTGGAAGATGTGGCATCTGCCATTCGAGAGACGTGGCTGTATGGCGGTGAAGAACCGGAAAAACTTGCCATTGACCCGTATGATGCATATCAGAAAGAACTGGAACATTTTATTAGCCATATCGACGCGGGCACGCCCATCACAGCGATCACCCCTCAGGATGTGCGCCATGTGCTCACCGTGATCCATGCCATCCGTACTTCTCTGGAAACCGGTATGACGGTGGCGCTGTAACAAGCAGAAAGGAGCATGCCGTATGAAACAGGGTATCAGCCTGTTTTCATTCACCGATTCTACCGATGTGCGCTGGATGTTTGAACATGCCAAAAAGGCAGGGTATGACGGTGTGGAACCGGTGATGAGTGAAAGTGGATATTTGAACCCCTCCACCTCGGAAAAAGATATTCTTGCCATGCGCCGTATGGCGGAAGATATGGGCCTTGAGATTCCCAGTGTAGGTGTATGGAGCCTGTGGGAAAACAACCTTGTATCAGATAGCCCTGCCATTCGTGAAAAGGCTTTTGGCATTGTGGAAAAGCAAATCGAGGCGGCGCATCTGCTGGGTGCGAACACCATTTTGGTGGTGCCGGGTTATGTGGGTTGTTCGTTTGCTTCGAAGCCGGAAAAGATTCGTTACGATATAGCCTATGCACGCAGCCAAGAGGCGTTGGCAAAGCTTGCCCCGCAGGCTGCAGCGGCAAAAGTGGCCATTGGTATTGAAAACGTATGGAATCGCTTTTTGCTTTCGCCTGTGGAAACTGCGCGCTTTTTGGACGAGATCGGTTCAGAGTACGTGGGCATGTATTTAGATGTAGGCAATGTTGTGTATATCGGTTATCCGGAACAATGGGTGGAAATTCTGGCAAAGCACATCAAGAAGCTGCATATGTCCGATTACCGGTTCGATCAGGCAGGTATTGGCGCATTTGTGGACCTGTTTGCCGGCGATGTTGATTTCCCCGCTGTGGCAAAAGCTATTGCCTCCATTGGATATGATGATTATGTAACTTTGGAGATGCTGCCCAATTATAAGCAGTTCCCGGAAGTGAGCCTGTATGCCGATAAATATGCGATGGACCGTATCGTTCAAATGGTGCAACAGGCCCATTAAGCAGTGCTTCCAGGCTGCCTTACCGCCTTTTTGACAGGTGGAAAATCACTATGGTAAAAAGAGCGCTGTTCTTTATAGAACAGCGCTCTTTTACGTATTCTCCTTGTAAACGCGATACTGTATAGTATGGGCTTGGCAGAGATCCATTGTAAAACATCCCTTGGCAAGAAAAAGGCATGTGCCGAAAAAGCAGCATGTCTTTGTGAAATTTGAAAAAACGAGACGAAAAGCAAAAAAATATGCGGTTGTGTGATGTCGGAAAACACGATATAATAAAACCACAAAAATACAAAATGAATGCTTTTGATGAAAAACGGAGGCGACCGCATGGAGCGATACGGCCCGCAGAATAATGAACAATGTGCTTCACTTTGCCCTTATGTGGCAAGGATAAAGGTGTTTGCCTGGCAGAAAGGTATAGGCTGGGATGCTGCGCTGACCGAGTTGGAACAGCGCGCGGCAAATATGTATCACATGCCGATCACACCGAAACCGACACGGCCCGAGGTGTGCGAACAGCAAGGGGCATTGCCGGATGAATGCAGGGTGTGGCACCTGTTACTTTTTGTGTCTGAAGCATGTGGGCTTTCTGTGTATGACTATATGAAAAGCGTGCACGCTGCTACACTGTTTGATATCGAAGCCCCGGCGGCGCCCGTTCAGGCAGCGGCCGTTAAAACGAAGATGACTTCTGACGGAGAACGGCCGGCCGTACAGGAGGTGGGCGGCATGTCAGTACGGGCAGAAGCGGTGCAGCAACCGTCTGATTCAGCCGCGCAGGAATCACAAGACCATCCGGATGAACCTCAACCGGTTTGGAAGCGCTGGAAATTGCCGCGGTGGGATATGTCCTGGGTGCAAACTGCGAAGGGGAAATTGCGCGCAGCGTGGATGGCAGCGCGGCAAAAGGTTGATATCTTTGTGCCGCAGGGCCGCGCAAGGCAATTTATGCTGGCGTTTGGTATCACAGCGCTGGTGATTGCAGTGCTGGCAGCTGTGGGAGTGGCATACTGGCTTGGATATCGGGCCTCTGTTCGGGAGAATGGAACCTACGAAAATGGCTATCAGGCGGCAATATCGGAAAAAGGTACATATGAAAGTGGT
>CAMBHV010000102.1 GCA_945867255.1 uncultured Clostridia bacterium | reverse complement strand
GTTGCGAAGTGGGCACCAGCCTTGTAGACGACGAAAAGCTGGAATACTGCGCCAACATGCTGAAAAAGGCCCAGGAAAAGGGTGTGAGGATGCTGCTGCCGGTGGACACCGTCATCACCACTTCTTTCCCCGACCCCATCGATGCCGAAATCAGCGTGGAATATGTGGATTCGGACAAAATCCCCGCAGATAAGATGGGCCTTGACATTGGCCCCAAAACGCGCCAGCTGTTTGCCGATGCAGTGAAGGCTGCCAAGACGGTGGTGTGGAACGGCCCCATGGGCGTGTTTGAAAACCCGGTGCTGGCCGCTGGCACCAAGGCTGTGGCGCAGGCCATGGCCGACACGCAGGCCACCACGGTGATTGGCGGCGGTGATTCGGCCGCAGCCGTGATGCAGATGGGCTTTGCGGATAAAATGACGCACATCTCCACGGGCGGCGGCGCTTCGCTGGAGTATCTGGAAGGCAAAGAGCTGCCGGGCATCGCCTGCATCGCCAACGCCTGACGTATCCTTCGGGGCGCGCGTTTGCGCGCCCCTTTTTCAGGGCAAATGCCCTGCCATACATTGTCATTCTGAAAAAGGGAGAAGATAAATCATGAACAAGGCAACACGCAAAGCCATCATCGCCGGCAACTGGAAAATGAACAAAACCGCCACGGAAGCAAAGGAACTGATCAGCCAGCTGATTCCCGCTGTAAAACAGGCAGATTGCGAAGTGGTGATCTGCACTCCGTTCACCAGTCTGTGCACAGCAGTAGAGCTGTGCCGCGGCACAAATATTCATGTAGGTGCGGAAAATGTACACTTTGAAAAAAGCGGCGCATATACGGGCGAGATCTCTGCCGATATGCTGGTAGACCTTGGTGTAGAGTATGTGATCGTGGGCCATTCCGAGCGCCGTCAGTACTTTGCCGAAACGGATGAAACCGTAAACAAGCGTGCCAAAGCTGCCCTTGCCGCCGGCCTGAAGGTAATTGTGTGCGTGGGCGAAAGCCTTGCGCAGCGCGAGCAGGGCGTGACGGAGGAGCTGGTGCGCATGCAGACAAAAATCGCCCTGCAGGACGTTTCTGCCGAAGAGATGCAGCGCGTTGTCATTGCGTACGAGCCGGTTTGGGCCATCGGTACGGGCCGCACAGCCACCAGTGAGCAGGCACAGGAAGTGTGCGCCGCCATCCGCAAGGTGCTGGGCGAACTGTATGGCCAGGCTGTGGCCGAGGCCACCACGGTGCAGTACGGCGGCAGCATGAATGCCGGCAATGCAGACGAGCTTTTGGAAAAGCCTGATGTGGACGGCGGCCTGATTGGCGGCGCTTCGCTGAAGGCAGACGCCTTTGGCGCCATCGTGGCAGCTGCCTCGAAATAACCCGCCTGCGCGGCTCAGAAAGGAACCTTGTATTTTATGGCTAAGAAACCTTTGCTTTTGTGCATTTTGGACGGTTTCGGCTGGGTGCCGCAGGAAACCTACGGCAATGCCATTGCTACCGCCAAAAAGCCGTATTTTGACAAATTGTTTGCAACCTGCCCGTACACCACCATCGGCGCCTCCGGCATGAACGTGGGCCTGCCCGACGGCCAGATGGGCAACAGCGAAGTGGGCCACACCAACATCGGCGCAGGCCGCATTGTGTATCAGGAGCTCACGCGCATCACAAAAGCCATTGCAGACGGCGACTTTTTCGAAAACGAGGCGCTTGTGGCTGCCATGCGCAACGCCAGGGACAGCGGCAAGGCCCTGCATCTGATGGGCCTTCTCTCCGACGGCGGCGTGCACAGCCACAACGGTCATTTGTATGGCCTGTTGAGAATGGCAAAGTGCATGGGCCTTACCAAAGTATACGTGCATGCCATCATGGACGGCCGCGACGTGCCGCCCGATTCCGGCCTTGGCTTTATCAAAGAGCTGCAGGCAAAACTGGACGAGCTGGGTGTGGGCACCATTGCCTCTGTGACGGGCCGTTACTACGCGATGGACCGCGACAACCGCTGGGACCGCGTGGAAAAAGCCTATGCCGCTTTCGTGTATGGCGAAGGCAACAAGGGCACGCCTGTGGAAGTGATGGAAAAAAGCTATGCCGAAGGCGTAACGGACGAGTTTGTGGTGCCGGCCGTCACCTGTGAGGGCGGCCGCGTGGCCGAGGGCGATAGCGTGATCTTCTTCAACTTCCGGCCGGACCGTGCGCGGGAGATCACCCGCACCTTTGTGGACGATTCATTCACCGGTTTTGCGCGCCGCTATGGGCGCTTCCCGGTACATTACGTGTGCTTCACCCAGTATGACGCTACCATGCCCAATGTAAGCGTGGCCTTCCGCCCGCAGGTGTTGACGAATGTGCTGGGCGAGTATTTGGCCAAAAACGGCAAAACGCAGCTGCGCATCGCGGAAACGGAAAAGTACGCCCATGTGACGTTCTTCTTCAACGGCGGTGTGGAAACCCCCTTTGAAGGGGAGGACCGCGCCCTCATCAACAGCCCCAAGGTGGCCACGTATGACCTGCAGCCGGAGATGAGCGCCTACCTTGTGGCGGATGAATGCGTCAAGCGCATCGAAAGCGGAAAATATGACGTGATCATCCTGAACTTCGCCAACTGCGACATGGTGGGCCACACCGGTGTGTTCAGCGCCGCCGTAAAGGCCGTGGAAGCCGTGGACGAGTGTGCAGGCAAAGTGATCGATGCCGCATTGGCCGCCGGCGGTGCAGTGCTGCTTACGGCAGACCACGGCAACGCAGACAAAATGTACGACCCGGACCCCGAGCATCCCTTCACTGCGCACACCACCAACCCTGTGCCGTTCCTTGTGGCCGGCCTGGGCGACGTGAAGCTGCGCCAGGGCGGGGTGCTGGCCGACATTGCCCCCACCATGCTGAAAGTGCTGGGCCTGCCCCAGCCGGAAGAGATGACGGGCAAAAGCATCATCGAATAAGTTATATCTTCTCTGTTTCGCAGGGCTGTCTTCCTTCTTAGGAAGGCAGCCCTGCTTTTTTCTTTTGGTTTCATTTTTAAGAGATTTTATGCAACCAAATGCCGCTGCAGCGCGTATAAGAGGGTGAAACATGTTTCAATGCATGCACAAAGGAAGTGGAATGCTTGGAAGACAACTTTTTACTTTTGCGGCTCAAACAGCATGATGAGCAGGCGCTGTCGCAACTGCTGAATCGATATGGCGGGTTCGTGCTGGCGTGCGTGCGCGCGGCAGGCGCACACCTTCTAAGCGAGGCGGATGTGGAAGAGGCCGCCGCAGACGCATTTTTGAAGCTTTGGCATTCGGCCGCAAGCATCACGCCGGAAAAGGGCAACTTGAAGGCTTATCTTGGCGCCATCGCCCGCAACGAAGCGCGCAGCCGTGTGCGCCGCATCCGCCCCGCCGTGCCCCTGGAGGAAGATTTTCTCTTGCCGCAGGAAGCTGCCGTACATTGTGCACTGGAGCAAGAGGAATGCAGTGCCCTTTTGCATCAGGTGCTGAACACGCTGGAGCCCGCCACAAAAGAAGTGTTCGTGCGCTATTATTATCACAGGCAGAAAACCGCGCAAATTGCTATGGAGATGCACATGAACGCCTCTACCGTGCGCAGCCGCCTTGCCAGAGGGCGCAGCGCACTTCGCAAAGCTTTACAGGAAAGGGGAATATCCCATGAAGACGTGGTTTGAATGGATGGACCAATATTACGAGCCGCCCGTGTGCCCGCAGACAGATGAAGCGCAAACGGCCCGGCTGAAACAAACGGTGCTGCGGCGCGCCGGCACACAGCCTGTATGCGCGCCGGCACTGGCCAGGCCCCATCGCTGGCGCCGTTTTGCAGTGGTTGCCGCGGCCGCGGCCCTTGCGTGCTGTGTGGGCGCAGGCGCCCTTGCGGCCGTGGGTTTCCCGTGGGGCGGTGTGTTTGGCAAATATTTTGGTGCCGACGCACAAAACAGAGCCGCACAGCTCGGCATGCCGGGCGAGGGGATGGCGCTCAGCACCACCGATGGAGGCTGCACTCTGACATTGAATGGTGCTTTGTTCGACGGGCAGACGCTGTATCTTCCCCTGACAATCTCCTTTGACAACGGTATGCCCGAACAAGGCCTCTCCTATTACGCCATGGGCACGGCACAGGGTGCCAGCTCCGGCAGTTCCCGCACACTTGCGGACGAAAACCCGGCCGATAACAGCGTGGGCATGATGTGCACGCTGAGCGGCGCAGAACTTCAAAGCGGGCAGACACTGCACTGGGAGGTATTTGCTTTGCATGGCAACCGCGCCGACGCCCAGGGCAACACCCACACCGTGTGGCAACAGGAAGGCAACTGGGCCTTCACCTTTACGGTACCGCAGGCAGCCGCATCCAAAGAACTTCCTGTTCCGGACGGCAGCTCAGACCCCGCAACAGGCATTGCCATCGCGCAGGTGCGCCTGACCCCCATGCAGGTAAGTGTCGTGTTTGACGGCCTGCCGGACAGCGCCGATGTGCGCGATGCACTGAGCTGCGCCGACATCACCCTGCATTTCGCAGATGGAAGCGCCCGCACTATGGGCACCTGGGCCGATGGGGTGCGTGCAGCCGGCGGAAGTATAGAGGAAGCCATCTCCCCCATTGGCCGGCCTTATTATGAAGTCAGCTGCGAATACGGCCAAATTCTGGACCCCGCCCAGATCACAGATGTGGAAGTGAACGGCTGCCTGGTCGGCGGCTGAGCCCCAAGGCGGCAGGCCAGCCGCATCTTTTCACACACAGCATAAAGCGCGCGCTCATCCGCGGCCAATGGCTGCTTGAAGGGCGCGCGTTTATTCACTTTTGGCCAGAAGCGGAGTGCCTTGCCGCCTATACGGGTTTTTGCTATAATTTTCAAAAGCAAATGCCATGGCAGGAGGTGCCGCATGAATATCTTGATTGTGGAAGACGAGCATCGTCTGGCAGATTCCATTGCCCAGCTGTTGCACGAGGAAGGATTTTCCACGCAGGCAGCCTATGACGGGCTCGTGGGATACCAGTATGCGCTGAGTGGCGTGTACGACCTTATTATTCTGGACATCATGCTGCCTGGAAAAGATGGGCTCAGCTTGGCTAAAGCAGTGCGTGCTGCCGGCCTTGGCACGCCCATTCTGATGCTGACGGCACGGTCTGCGGTGACAGACAGGATAGCAGGGTTAAATGCCGGGGCCGATTACTATCTGCCAAAGCCGTTCGACATTCGTGAGCTGCTGGCTTGTGTCCATACCCTGTTGCGACGCATCGGCCCGCAGGTGAACGACCTGCGATTCGGCAACACCACGCTGGATCTCGCTACCGGCATTCTTTGCACAAAGCAGGACAGCGTGCGCCTGAGCGCGAAAGAATTTGATATCATGCGGGTGCTAATGGAAAGTGGCGCATGCAATGTATCGAAAGGGCAGTTGCTTGTAAAGGTATGGGGCTACGATTCCAATGCCGAAGAAAACCACGTAGAAGTGTATATCTCGTTCCTTCGAAAAAAGCTGGCATGCATCGGCTCTGATGTATGCATTCGAACCATCCGCCGCCTTGGCTATCATCTGGAGGTGAGCGGCCCGTGCTGAAACGTCTGCAGTGGAAATTTGTAGCCATCACCATGTCTCTTGTCAGCCTGATGCTTTGTATTCTGCTTGGTTTTGTGTTCTGCTTCACTATTCGAAACCTGCGTCAGGACAGCCTGAGCACTATGCGGCAGATTCTTCTTTCTCCTCCGCCGCCCGCCAGCTTAAGCGAAGACGCTTCACCGGTGCAACTTCCTTTTTTTCTGGTAGAGGTCGATGAGAACGGGAAGCTTTCCGTGACAAATGGCAGCCATTTCGAACTTTCCAATCAAGATGCCCTGCAGGCTGTTGTAGATGCTGCGCTTTCCTCCGGTGTCCATGAGGGAACACTGGAAGGT
>CAMBHV010000101.1 GCA_945867255.1 uncultured Clostridia bacterium | reverse complement strand
AAGCACGCCTGCCAGGATGCCGGCCACAAGGCCGCCGATGATGCCGCCGTCTGTGGACATGGTGCCCGCGATGACACCGGCCACGATGCCCACCTCATCCAGGCCGGACACCTGCTTTGCCGCGATGGCCGCCAGGATAACAGGCAAAATGCCGATCAGCGTGTTGAATACATCCTCCAGCCCGGCCAGCCCGGGCAGCTTGCTGAGCGCAAGGCACAGCGCCATGGCAATGAAGCCAGGCATGGAGGCCATCATGATGCCGCGGAAGTTGATGCGTTTCAGCACGGAACCCTGCAACGCACCGGCACCTGCGGCCGAAGAACCGATCACAGGCATGTATTTCAGCTTCCATTCTTTCGAAAGGGCCGAGATGAACGCAACCGCACGCGTGCGGTGTGTGGTGCCTGTGGTGCCCGAGGCCGAAATGACGCGTACGCCGGCGGCCTGTGTATTGGCAATGGAGGTGCCGCCCGTGCCCACGGCCGGGATCTGTTTGCGTGCGGCCGCGGCAACGGCTTTGGCATTTACGCCTTTGGGGTCGCTGCTCATCAGCACAAGGCCGTCGATGCTGCCCTCGTCGATCAGGCCTGCCAGCTGCTCGTCCAGCTGTTCGGCCTGCTTGTTGATCTCTTTCAAACTGGCTTGCGGCCCGGCCGTGAGCTGGCCGCCCTCAAGCGTATACAGACGCGCCTTTGCGTCCATGGAAATGTTGTCCATCGTGGCCTGGGCCCCAATGAACTGGATGAAGGCCACTTCAATGCCGGCAGACTGTGCCTGGGTGAAGATCTCCTTCATCATGGCGTTCGGGTCGCTGCCGCCCTGATTGTACAGGTTGCCGCCGCTGCTTCCGATCACTGCGATGCGCTTGCTCATACGCGCTCTCCTTTCTGTTCCTCCGCATGTTCGCTTCCCCCCGGGGGAATATCCGGACAATTCACATTATAGGACGCACAGAAAGGAAAACAAGGTGTAAAACCGCCAATGTTTTTGTTTATTTTTTATAATTTATAGACAAAAATATGATATTTTTTATGCAATATACATACATTTGGTTTGCCATGAATGCATACAATAGAAGCAAATTGTATGCAAGAGACGCGCGGCGCAAATGGATGTGCGGGGCTTGTATGCGCCGTGGCCGCCGCATATGGCGGGCTGCAGAAAACAACAAAGCGGGCGGCCCTGTTCGCAGGGCCGCCCGCTTTGTGTTGGCATTTGTTATGCCCGGGCTATCATCATTTTGGCGGCTTTATAAATATCGCCGCAGCCCAGCGTGATGACAAGATCGCCCGGCTGTGCATGGGCAAGAACATGGTCTACCACTTCATCAAACGTGGAAAACCACACGCTGCCGGGAATTTTTGCCGCAAGGTCCTTTGTGCGCACCGTGTAATCTTCTGCGCGTTCGCGGCTGCCCATGATCTCTGTCATCACCACGTTGTCCGCGATGGAGAGCACACGGGCGAATTCGTCCAGAAGCATTTGTGTGCGCGAATAGGTGAACGGCTGGAACACGGCCCACACCTTTTTATAATCCATCTCTTTGGCGGCGCGCAGGGTGGCCTCCAGCTCTGTGGGATGATGGGCGTAATCGTCCGCAATGGTAACGCCGTTTACCTCACCCAGAATCTCGAAGCGCCGGCCGGCACCGCGGAAGGCCTGCAGCCCCTGAGCACACTGGCTGGGTGTGCAGCCTGCCCCTTCGGCGCAGGCGTATGCGGCCAGTGCGTTATAAATGTTGTGGTAGCCCGGCACGGAAAGGCGCACGTGTACGCCGGGCACACCCTGCACGGCCACGTCGAACTCGAAAAAGGACGGGCGGTATTCCTGCACGTTCACAGCGCGGTAATCGGCATTCTGGCGGATGCCGAAGGTGCGCACATCGCGATCCACCCGGCCCATCACAGCCACTGTGTTGGCGTCATCGATGTTGGCAATAACGCGGTGCTGGGTGAGCAGGGCAAACTTGCGGAATGATTCCTTCAAATTGTCCATGGTTTTAAAGAATTCCAGATGATCCGCGTCGATATTCAAAATTACAGATGTGTGCGGCACAAGCTGCAAAAACGTGTTGTGATATTCGCACGCCTCCACCACAACGTTGCGCCCTGCGCCATAGCGGCCATACCCGTCGATCAGGGGCAGCTTGCCGCCAATGACGGCCGCCGGGTCCATCCCGGCCATCACCATGATCTGCGTTGTCATGGCGGTGGTGGTGGTTTTTCCGTGTGTGCCGGAAATGCAGATGGGGCAGGGGTAGGTGTTGGTGACATAGCCAAGCAGCACGCTGCGCTCTACCGTAGGGATGCCAAGGCGCATGGCCTCTTCCACCTCAGGGTTGCCCTTCATGATGGCGGCGGAATACACCACAAGCTGTGCGCCGTGCACATTTTCGGCTTTGTGGCCGTGATATACCGGGATGCCAAGCCTTCGCCCACATCGGACCCCGTAATTTCATACCCCACCGCATGCAGGATCTGCACCAGCGGAAACATGCCGCTGCCGCCGATCCCCACAAAGTGAAGTTTTGTTTTTCCATCCAGCAAATCGCTGTTGAACCCGTTCATGCTGTGCCCCCTAGATTTTTTATACAAAATATTATATAATGTTTTTCATAAAAAATAAACATTTTTGCGTTTCTTTTTATGCGAACTTTGCTATAATAGAAATGGAAAGCGAGAAATAAAGGACAGTTTGCGGCAAAATGCCGCACCGATGAGGGTGAAAACGAGGAAAAGGCGGCATTGCGCGCCGGGGGGAAGGAGTTATCTGGAATGGAGACCATGCGGGGGCCCGTACAGGATTACGAATTGAAAGACGGTGTGTTGCGCTGCCTGGTTGAGGACAAGGCGGCGTTTTACCGGCAGGACCCGACACGTGTGCTGGCACTGTTTACAGCCAGCGCGGCTGAGGGCTGCGAAATTGAAAAGGATACCTACACCATGGCCATGCAGGCTGCCAGCGGCATTGTGCGGTTGCATGCAAGGGTGGTGCGTGAGGCGGTGCAGAACATTCTGCTTTCCGACTGGCCGGATAAAATTGCCCCCTTGGTGGCGGGCAATGCCCTGGGGCAGTATGGCATCACCGGCACGGGCACAGGCCTTGAAGATTTGCGCGAAGTGCCCTGCACCATGGAGACAAGATGGTGGAGTTTTCTGCGCATGTGCAATGCGCATTATTCCATTGTGTGCGAGCGCCTTGGCTTTTCCCAGCGTTTTGCGGACGTTTTGGCGGGAATGGACAGGCTGGCAGCACAGAGCACCCTGCCGCAGAGCGTGGCAGAACTGAAGCGGCTTTTGTGCCATTTGCCGGAATTTGACTACGAGGCGGCTGTGCGCACGCTGATGCGCACGGATGTGCGCTGGGCCGGGCAGCTGGCGCTGTATGACGCGCTGTGCTTTTCCGGCGAGCCGTACCGCATGCGCCATTTGGCCGTGACAGCGGCGGACCTTGCCGCCGTGGGCATTACGGGGCAAAAGGGCACATGGGTGCTTTCGCAGCTGATGGAGGCTGTGCTGAAGGCGCCGGACGTGAACACCCAGCCCGCGCTGATGGCCCTGGCCCAGACGCTGGCGGCGGAATATAAATAAGGAAACAGGCTTTCGGCGGGGTTGCGCACTCAGGCCGTAAAGTAAAAGTGCAAAGTTTTGGAAAAAGAAAAGTTCCCACAAAGCCCGGCCCGGTTTTTCGGGCCGGGCCCTTGCATTTTTTATAATGGTATGGTATGATATTCGGGCAATCGTTCCGATCGCTGCTCCATACGCACAGGATGGTGTATGCTGGTAGCATCCAATTGAAGGTTGTGATGGGCACATGTACAAGGCATGGCCCCCTGAATCAGAACCAGAAAGAGGTGAAACACATGAAGGAAGGTATCCATCCGAAGTACGAGGAAGCCGTGGTCACCTGCGCGTGCGGCAATACGTTCACCACGCGTTCCACGAAGAAGGAGATCCACGTGGAAGTTTGCTCCAAGTGCCACCCGTTCTACACCGGCAAGCAGAAGCTGGTGGACACCGGCGGCCGTGTGGACCGCTTCAAAAAGCGCTTCAACCTGCAGTAATTTTCGGCGGAGGGCGGCCTTTGGGCTGCCCTTCGTTTTTTACTTTGCAACTTTGCGGCGCCGGGGTGCCCGGCGCGGCGTGAAAGGAGGCCGCCATGGAAAGTTACCGCACCGTGCAGGGCACGGCCAAAGCCGAGCTGGAAGACCGCCACTCGCGCTTTATTGCCCAGCTTTCATTTGCAGACACCGAACAGAAGGCGCTTGATTTTCTGGCTGCCGTGCGCGAAGCGCACAAAACGGCCACCCATAACGTGTATGCCTATGTGCTGCGCGAGGGTGCGCGCATGCGCTATTCCGATGACGGGGAGCCGCAGAAAACAAGCGGCCTGCCCACGCTGGAGGCCATTCGCCATGCGGGCCTTGTGGATTGCATCATCGTCACCACGCGCTATTTCGGCGGCACGCTGTTGGGCACGGGCGGGCTTGTGCGTGCGTATGGCGGCGCGGCTGCGCTGGCCATTCAGAACGCGCACATCGTCACCATGCGCCCGGTGCTGCCAGGGGTGTGGCGGGTGCCGTATGCGCAGTATGAACAGGCGGTGCGCGTGCTGGAAGCCTGTGGGGCCAGGCTGGACGACACGCGCTTTGAGGCCGATGTGGCACTGTGCTTTTCCATGCTGGAACAGCAGCGGGACATGCTGTGCCGGCAGGCGGGCGAACTGTGCCGCGGCGCGGCGCAGCTGGCGTTCGAGGCGGTGAAAAGTGCGCCGTTCTAAAGCAGCTGTGAAGAAAAAATGAAAAAATAAAAAATTTTCATAAAAAGAAAAAGGGTTTTTTACGCTTTTGTCGTATATAGAAAATAGAGATAAAAAGTGATATGTTTCGGCACGCTGAAACATGATGCAAAAAGGGGGGCGCGGCATTGACCGTACGTGAACGCATTGAACAAACGGAACACGATATTTTATGCCCGTATGCCTGCTTTGCGGATGCAAGCCGTGGCCGCCAGCGTGAAGAAGAACCCTGCCCGTATCGCACTTGTTTTCAGCGGGACCGCGACCGCGTGCTGCACTCCAAGGCGTTCCGGCGCTTAAAGCAGAAGACGCAGGTGTTTCTTTCGCCGGAAGGCGACCACTATCGCACGCGTATGACGCACACGCTGGAAGTGAGCCAGATCGCGCGCACCATCGCGCGCGCGTTACAATTGAATGAAGACCTGACAGAGGCCATTGCCATGGGGCATGATTTGGGCCACACCCCGTTTGGCCACGCGGGCGAGCGCGCGCTGAACCGCCTGTGCCCGGGGGGATTTCGCCACTATGAGCAAAGTGTGCGCGTGGCCCAGAAGCTGGAGCGCGGCGGCAAGGGGCTGAACCTTACCAAAGAGGTGCTGAACGGGTTTGTTTGCCACACAAAGGGCACATGGCCGTACACACGGGAAGGGTGCGTGGTGCGCTATGCGGACCATATCGCCTATATGAACCACGACATTGAGGACGCCATGGCGGCAGGCGTTTTGCGCGCGGGGGACATTCCGCGCGAGATCAGCCAGGCGCTGGGCAACACGAAATCGCAGCGCATCACAAGCCTGATTGCCGCCGTGGTGGCCCACGGGCCCGAACACATTGGCATGGCCCCGGAATGGCAGGCGGCGTATGACGCGCTGCACGAGTTCATGTACAGCACGGTGTATGTGGACAAGGTGGCAAAAAAGGAAGAAAAAAAGGTGGACGGCCTGATCGACGGGCTGTACGGCTATTTCCACGACAACCCAAACGCCATGCCGCAGGCATACCTGTATATCATGTGGGAAGAAGGGGTGGACCGTGCCGTGACGGATTATATCTCCGGCATGAGCGACGAGTACGCCGTGCGCACAT
>CAMBHV010000100.1 GCA_945867255.1 uncultured Clostridia bacterium | reverse complement strand
TTTGCGCTCTTCAGTGTGTGAAAAAGCCTGTGTGGTGACTGGTATCAATTTTGCCCCTTTCTGTTGGGCCACATCGTAAGTTGCATCTGTACTTTGCGTAACAGCAACAATACACTCTATCTCTCGTATCCCTTGCTGATGTTGAATAGATTCTAACAACACAGGCAACTCTTTTTCACCCTGAAAGGCCGGTACAATCACGGAAATTTTCACTGGCAGAATCTTCGGGGCTTTTGCTAGGATATCTTGCAAATTCGGAAACTCTGTATAAAAAGTTGTTTTTTTCAATTTCTCTATCACGTAGCGGACTGGCCATGTCAATTTCCATGCAGGGGCATCCACCACGGATTCATACATCATCTGCAATTGTTTAAATGAGTTCTGTGCCTTGATGTTCTGCTCCATCAACAGTCTCATTCCCTGTTCCAAACTGGCAATGTATTCCCGTTCGTCCATTTTGACATTCCTTTCAGCCTAAAACATTTATCCCTGTCGTCGTGGCACCGCCAAAAGGCGCAAACTTCTTCCGCCACAGTTACGAGCAAAGCAAAGGTAACACCACGCATGCTAGGCTCCGGTTTTTGGTATTCAGAGGATTTGGGCGACAGCACCACTAGAGCGGCATCTGGAAGCTTTACACGCACTGCGCTCCGCATTTGTTCCGCATCCTGTACGCCCAGAAAACCACAGCGTTCTTCAAAGCCCTGTGTTTTGCGCCAACCTGCGTGGCAAATTCCGTAAGATAATAAGCCCCCATACCGCTAGCATCGTTACCAAAGTCAGTAACACACAGCTAAGCATCCTGCATCCCCCCCTTTTCTCGCTATCCTATGTGGAAATTGGGCAAAGGGGGATGCATCACTGATCTCTTGTGGACATTTTTTTCAGATAGTCCGAAAGTTCACCACGCGCTTCCAGGCAGCGCATATCGGCGATCATCCCGTCATAGAAACGGCGCATATCGGCCAGACTTACTTGAAACTGCAATTCCGAACTTTCGTAAAACATCTGGTTATAGCCACGATATTTTTCAATACGCTCTGCGGCCTGCTGTTTGCCTGCCGGTAATACAAATACAGAAGTAGCCCGGTCGATATCTACATGGGCAGGGTCGATACGCTGGCCATTGGCCAAAAAGCGCATCCACATAAACCAGTCTTCATTTCCTTCCATTTCTTCATGTAAACCGCCGCATACCTCAAACAGGCTTTTTTTGAACACTGCGCTTTGAATAGGGATCTGACATGTCTGGCACATAGTGAATAGATCAACCCTGTCAAAATGCATAGGGTGAATGTCCTTTACTTCGTATTGCCAGGTTGCTTCATCTGTGAGATTTACTTTCATTACCATGGCGCAGCCGAGGATCAGGTCTGCCTGCGGATGATTGTTTGCCTTGGCCGCCATCAATTCCAG
Organism: uncultured Clostridia bacterium; assembly: GCA_945867255.1. Classification (GTDB taxonomy): domain Bacteria; phylum Bacillota; class Clostridia; order Oscillospirales; family Ruminococcaceae; genus Ruthenibacterium. The sequence goes on along the minus strand of CAMBHV010000100.1, from coordinate 4,494 downwards.
ATGATCCGGATAAAAATAATCATCGTCATCCAGGAAATTAAGATACTCCCCTGTGGCCGCACGCAGCCCCATATTTCCGTTTTTTCCACGTCCCTGCCGAACACCCGTACATAAATATCGAATGGAAAGATCAGAAAACTCCTTCTCCACCATATCCTGGCTGACAGGGTTGCCATCTTCCGCCACGATTACTTCAAAGTTACGATATGTCTGCCAGCGGAGTGACTGAAGCGTTTTTCTCAGGCTTTGCGGGCGTGCACAGGTACGCACCACTACACTAAATTTTGGCCCCTGCCGCACTGGTTTTTCCAACACAAAACGGCCGCGCTCTGGCGCATGAGTTTGAGCCAACAGGTGCTGTGCTGCATCAATCGATGGCAAACTTGCCGCGCGAAACAACTCCTTATAATGATTCCTCCAGCATAAAAAGCCGAAAATTTTAAGGAAATGCGTAAGATACTGTTTCACCAGCACTTTTCTCACGTTGGGGAAATGCTGCGGATGACGAAGCACACGCAAATACCTGGCATTAGCCTGAACGATTTGGGGAAAGGTTCCATATTTATAAGTCAAAAGCATGTTACCGAGCTGCGTACCCGCATATTCTCGCAAACCGCTTGTCTGCGCATTCTCCCGATTTAAAACATAATGATATACCAGTGCTTTGGGTACATAGTACAATGGCGCGCCACACGCACGGATGCGCCAAGAAAGATCGACATCCTCACAGTACATGAAAATGTGTTCATCAAATCCGCCTGCCGCCATGAATACTGCGCGTCGCACACAGAAAGCCGCACCGCTGGCCCAGGGTGTTTCGAGCGTGACAGGATCAAAATGATGGCCCATCTCATAGGGCAACTGGCGACACTCAAAACCACCTGCCTGCGGCCAGGCAGATGCTGCCTCATCCAAAGCGCAAAATAAATTTTCGTCCACCGCAGTGTCTACATTCAAAAAGAATAGCATGTCTGCGCTACCAGCTCTTGCACCGGCATTACACGCTGCACCAAACCCTGCGTTTTTAGCACCTCGTACAATGGTAAAGCCACCGAACTCCGGATGCTCGGCGCGCAGCTGTTCCAAAAGCAACAATGTACCATCCTGTGAAGCGTTATCCGCAAATATAAGGTGCAATTCATGCTTCGGATAATTCACCGAAGCAAGTGCTTGTACACATCCTCGCAACCATTTCTCGCTGTTAAAGGTCACCATGACAATGTCATATCGCATGGCTGTGCCTCCTTTATCTTCTTTTCCTGCGCATAAACGCTGTGATGCGCCAGGGAAATGATTCCCTGGCTGTCTGCGCAAAAGCGGCATATTCATCCACCGTGCGCATACGTGCGGGATCTTGCTCCAGCATTTCCACCCGTGCACCGGAAAGGAAACTCCCTGCGCGCACCATCCAGCGGCCAAATGCCCTTAACGGGCCAGTATATCTCCAACAAGCGGAGCCTGCAACTGCGTATGCAGCATCACGAAATTCTTGAGCATGCTCTCGCAGATGATTTTGTCTTTCGTCCACATACCACACATGATCGGCAATTTCTCCCATAGAAGTATGCAAGGGATAATCTTCTGCTTTCTTAAAAAAGGATGTTCTACTGACTTCAAAAGCCTGCCTGCGCTGTGCGCGCAACACAGGATCGTCCGGTGTTTTAAATTCACTTGTCACCTTATCGCAAACCACCGGCTGTTGTGCACTGGCGTAACGCATCCAAAGATCCCAATCTTCAAATGCATCCATCTGCTCATCCAGGCCGCCATGCTTGTCAAACAGACTTCGAGAAAACAGCACAGCTTGAATGGGAACAATATTATTGCATGCCACATCCACACGTGTGGCACCCCGTACAGAGTATACTTTTTCCTGCTGTGTGATCCATGTGACGCCATCTGCCTCATAGTGGCCGCAAAGTTCCGTGCTGGAGGCAAAGAATAGCTTTTCCTGTGGGTATTTACGCAACAGGTCCTGCCAGGTTTCAATATAATTGGGCAACAGTGCATCATCATCATCAAAAAAGCACAAAAATTCCCCCTTGGCCAGGCATGCAGCCCGATTGCCCGCCGCGCTGCGCCCTACATGACTGTTCGTAGCCTCATAATGCACTGGGAAATACGGGATGAACTCCTCCACGATATTTTGTGCGGTAGCCTCTCCATCTTCCACTATAATCACTTCATAACCATCCCTGGCTGTTTGCGCACGTACCGTCTCCAAAGCACAGCGCAGCAGATGGCCACGCGCATGAGTGCGTATCAAAATAGAGATCATTGGCAATACTGCATTTTTTTCACCCATGGGGACATACCTCCCGGCGTACGGCACACGGTTGCCACAATTATCTGCATGCAACACCGCCTGCCGTTATCTACACTTATTTGAAATATTATATCACAAACGCCATGCACGGGAAAGCATCTCCCCATGCAAAAAGCCCCGGCTGGCCGGGGCTTTTCTTTTTCACTGCAGTGCAGCTTTCAGTGCATCTGCCTTATCTGTTTTTTCCCATGCCACACCCAGGTCTTCACGGCCCATATGGCCATAGGCTGCCAGGGCCCGGTAGATAGGTTTTTTCAGGCCCAACGCCTCAATGATAGCCACCGGGCGAAGATCGAACACCTGTTCTACCGCAGCTTCAATGGCGCTTTCCGGCAGCGAAGCAGTACCGAAGGTATCCACCCGAATGCTGACGGGCTGTGCCACGCCAATGGCATACGCCAGTTGCACCTCGCAGCGGCGGGCAAGGCCTGCCGCCACCACATTTTTGGCGACCCAGCGCGCGGCATATGCGGCCGAACGGTCTACCTTTGTGGGGTCCTTGCCGGAGAACGCGCCGCCACCGTGACGGCCCATACCGCCATAGGTATCCACAATGATCTTTCGGCCAGTGAGGCCGGAATCTCCCTGCGGGCCGCCTACTACAAAGCGCCCCGTGGGGTTGATATAATACTTGGTGTTCTCGTCTGCAAGGCCTGCAGGCAGCACAGGGTCTATCACTTTGCTGCGCACATCCTCTCGCAGTTGTTCCAGCGTGACATCCGCTGAATGCTGCGTGGAGATCACCACTGCTTCGATGCGAACCGGCGTATCCCCGTCGTACTCTACCGTCACCTGGCTTTTGCCATCCGGCCGCAGATAGGAAAGCGTGCCATCTTTACGCACAGCCGTAAGGCGCTTTGCCAGTCTGTGCGCCAGTGAAATGGGCAACGGCATCAGCTCCGGTGTTTCCGTACACGCATAGCCAAACATCATGCCCTGGTCGCCTGCACCACCTGGGTTTACGCCCATAGCAATATCCGGGCTTTGTTCATCGATATTGGAGATCACCGCGCAGGTATCCGCATCAAAGCCATATTTTGCACGGGTATAACCGATATCGCGCACAACATCGCGCACGATCTTCTGCAGATCCACATAACCTTTTGTGGTGATCTCTCCCATGATATGTACAAGCCCGGTAGACGCTGTCACTTCACAAGCCACCCGGCTGTTCTCGTCCTGACGCAACAGTTCGTCCAGCACCGCATCGGAAATCTGGTCGCAGATTTTATCCGGATGCCCCTCTGTAACAGATTCAGAAGTAAAAAATTTTGTTGCCATGATAATATGCTCCTTTCGCATCAGTTCGTCTTTTCAAACAGCACGGTGCTGTGTATGCCACCATACAGTGGGAAACCCGGCATACGGTACATACAAAGCAAAAAGCCCGGCGCGAACACCGGGCTTTAAAAAGCTTATCTTTCGGTGTACACCGCAGGATTTGGCACCTTGCCTTTCGGCAGGTTGTCGGACTTCACAGGGCCTGTTCCCTCCGTCGCTCTTGATAAGACGATATTCTATTTTTGCACATTTTCGGTGCGAAATGTTATTTTACGCACTTTTTTTCTGTTTGTCAAGCCTTTGCACCAATTCCATGCAAAAAGCTGCTGAGCGGTTTGTACAAAAGGAAGGTAACTACGCTGTTGATGCCGCTTTTCAACAGATTGAACGGAATGATCACCGGCACCAGCATGTCAATCACCGTTTTGATTCCCTGCCCCATAAACAACGGAGTAAGCACCAGATTGCATCCCGCCATTACAATGGCCATGCATACCGAACCTGCACACAGCGCCACAACCGCACCTTTGCGTGTGCAGTGTTTGCGGTAGATCAATCCGGCTACCACACTGAATACGCCCGTGGCCGCAAGGTGCATCACGCAACCGATCCATCCGCTGGCCGCAGACACCGTGCAGGCCTGCACGATACTTACCACAGCCGTCAGTGCAAGGCCTGCCCACGGCCCATACAGGAATGTACCGATCAGCACAGGGATATCCGCAGGGTCATATTCCAGAAATGCAGCGGCGGGCAGCAGCGGAAAGTGGATGAGCGCAACCAGCAATACAGCCAGTGCGGCCAGCATGCCCATGGTGGCAAGGCGAAGTGTGTTTGTTTTTGTTTTTGTGTTCGCCTCTCTTTGGGGTTTGGTGGCTTCGCAATGC
>CAMBHV010000099.1 GCA_945867255.1 uncultured Clostridia bacterium | reverse complement strand
GGCCGGACGACGTTGTGCTACCGCAAGTTTCATGCGGTACATGTCGATGAATGTTCCCGACAACGCAGCCGTAATAGCGATGGGCTCGTTTTGCAAAGCAAGCAGCTGTGAAAGCTTGTGCAACGCACGAGGCAACTGATTTGCCGTGGTAAAACGCACCATTTCAAACACGTCTGCTTCCACATTCAAGGTGCCCATCTGCTGCACGGCGGCAGGCGTCACTTCGCCATACCCGCATGCGGCGGAAAGTTTGGAAAGCTCATTTTCCAGCACGAACAGGTCTGTTCCACAGCGCTGTATCATGGCGTCTGCCGTGCCGGGCGCAAGATGTGCACCCAGTTCCTGTGCCTTGGCAGACAAAAATTCCCGCAATGCACTCGGGCCAGGCTTTTCAAATTCCAATGCCGCGCCAACCTTGGATGCCGCACTGATCAGCTGCTTTGCCTTTTTTGTAGTTTTTGCTTTGTCGTCTTTGAATACGGTGGTAAGTACCATCACGGCATTTTCCAGGCTGTTCATCAAATCACACAAAGCGTCCACATCTTTTTCGCTCATGGCTGAAGGCTCCACACGCACAAGCTCCACCACACGCTTTGTACCAAATAATGAAATTGTGCCTGCTGCAGCCACAGCTTCTCCGATATCCGGCGCAGGGCCGTCAATCCGCGTCAACTCTGCATCGCCCGCCTGTAACAGATGCTGCACAGTCTTGTGTGCGGCATCACGCACCAAAAACTCCTGTGTGGAATAGTAGTAGAACACCGTGCAGCCGGGCTGCGAAAACAGCTTTTCCAACTGCATGTCACGAAAACTCATGTGTTACTCCTTTCCATCGAATACTACCAGGCCCGCGCACCAGAAGCTGCGCCTGCTGTGTGCTGCGCACACAAAAAAGGGTCTCATCCGGCTGCACCGAAGGTGCAGCCGGCAGCCACACTGTGCCCGCCTGAATATCTTCAGCAGGGGTAGAAGCACAAAAATAGACATCCACCGGCGCATATCCCCCGGCAGAAACCTTGCCGCAACTTGCCGCCAGAGTATACCCGTTTACCTGAATGCACACAAAGTTGCCGTTTCCCTGCCTTCTTGTGTAAAACATTATATCACGGAACGGGCCATATGCGCCACCCGCGGTTTGCGTTTGCGCCATGGCAACATACTGCGCAGGGCAAAGTGCACTTTGCACCGCCTGCGGTTGCGGTTTGATGCGAAGGTCCAGGACAAAATCCACCTGTGTGCGGTTTAGCTGTGCCAGCTCTTCTGCAACCCGCGCGGCGCTTTGTTCCCCGCCGCGAAACACCACGGCGGTAAAGCCGCCTTGTGTAATGGCAAGCGATGGGTTTACCCCACCGCCTACCGGAACAATATGCACCACCCCGGCATTTGCCAGGGCATAGCCGCCCAGCACCAATGAAGCAAACATGGCTGTCAAAGCCGCTGCCACACCCACAGGCACGCGAAAGCGGCGCTGGCTGAACCACAGCGCGCACACGGCGCACGCCGCAACAAAGGCAAACATTCCGCCCGGATATACCTGCCCCGGCAACGCGCTGAACGCATTGCATACAAATACAAGCCAGCGTACCGCTAGCCCACACATCAGCCCCAGCAAACGCGCCAGAAATACAAGCGGCGGGCACAGGGCACACAACGCCGCCCCCTGCCCTGCCAGCACCACAACCGGCACCGCAGGCACCACCATCAGGTTTGCCAGCGGGGTAAACACGCTGGTGCCAAGCCCTGCTGTACACAAAACGGGTAAGGTGACAAGGCACGCGCAGGCCGAAATAAACAAGGCGTCCCGCACGGGGCGTGCCAAAAAGGAAAACCTGCCCGGCGGCCTGCGCCCCCAACGCGCTGTTTGTTCCCCGGCCCAAAGCACCGCCAGCGCAGCAGAAAACGAAAGTTGCGCCCCCACATCCAGCACGGCATCCGGCCCCGTAAGCACACACAAAAGCACGCCTGCTGCGCCCAGGGCCGTGCGGCCGTCGCTTTTACGCCACCCCAGCATGCCGCCGTACACCATTGCCAGTGCCACAGCCGCACGCACGGCACTGGGGGTAAAACCCGTCATCATCAAAAACCACACAACCACGGCAAGCGATACGGCCGCTGCCCCACGGCGGCGCAGCCATTTGCGCAAAAGAAAATACAATGCACCAGAGGCCGCCGAGAAGTGAAGGCCTGAAACCACCAACACATGCGAAAGCCCGGCTTTGCGAAAAGCGTCAAGCACGGTGGTATCCAGCGCAGCCTTATCACCAAATGCCGCTGCACGTGCCACACCACCTGCCGGTTGGCCCAAAAGACGTGTCAATGCACTGCAAAGTTCAGCCCGTGCCTTTCTCGCCACACCAGTTAGCCCACCTGTGCTACCAAGGTAGCAAACATTTTGTACCCTGGCATCCAGGTACACACCATCCGCACGGCGTGCGCGGGCATACACAGAATCTTCCGGTTGCACAAATGTAGCCTGTGCTTCCAATATATCCCCCACGGCAAGGCCAGGCACCGCTTCCAGATAAGCATAAAAATCAGCTGGACATCCATCGATATGCGTGATATGTACCGTGGCATTCACGCTGCCGGGAAGGTAACTCGCAGTTGTCTGCCGTACCACGGCCTGCACCTGCGCCGTGATGCCTGCGAGCATTCCGGCCGGCCGTATCACAGTCAGCGTATATACTCCACGCCACAAGAAGCCAAGGCAGGCGGCCGCGCAGCACACAAGCGCCATGCCCCTGCGCGCGGGCAGGCATACGCGCCGCAGCACAAAAAACACCGGCATACACAAAACCGCTGCCAGCCATATGGCCGGCAGCGGCATGAATACACCCGCAAGGCAGGCCAGGCAGAACACAAGGCCAAAGCCATATACCGGGCGGCGCATCAATCGTGGAAGAACAAAGGCAACGGCGCAAGGAAGGTGATATCACCGCGGTCTGCCGCGTCGCCTTCCGCAAGCACAGCTGCGCGAGCCACCACGGTGCAATCGCTTTTGGACACCAGCGCCTCCAGCGCATGCAGGCTGCCGCCTGTGGAGATTACGTCGTCCACGATCACCACGCGCTTGCCCTGCATGTAATCCAGGTCTTTCTGATCTATCACAAGCGTCTGTTCGGCAGCCGTAGTGATAGATTTATCTTTTACGATAACAGGCTTCTCCATATACAGCTTGGGGCCCTTGCGCGCAGGAATATACTTTTTTCCGCTTTGACGGCTCATTTCATATGCAAGTGGAATGCCCTTTGCCTCTGCCGTAACGATCACATCAAATTCCGGCAGTTTTTCCAGCAGGGCTTTTGCACACGCAATAGTAAGCTCCACATCGCTGAACATGATGAACGCCGCAATGTCCATCTTGTCATTCACGGGGCACAACGGCAGCTCGCGCTCAAGGCCTGCCACCTGAAGAGTATAGGTTTTGCGCATGATACATGCTTCCTTTCTTTGTTGGGTAAAAAACCGTGAGAACATCAGCCCGGAGGCCATGCAAGGCTGCGTTTGCCCAGCACATGAAAATGCAGGTGCGGCACACTTTGGCCGCCATCGGCACCGCAATTTGTTACAACACGATACCCTTTTTCCAGGCCAAGCTCACCGGCCAGTTTCGCAATCACTTCAAACACACGGGCCACCACAGACGAATTCTCCGGCGTGATATGCGAAGGCGAGGCAATGTGCATTTTGGGGATCACCAGCACATGCACCGGGGCCTGCGGGTCAATGTCATAAAACGCCAACACCGTATCGTCTTCATACACCTTGTTCACCGGAATGTTGCCGGCAGCCATGTTACAGAACAGACAATCCATTCAAAAGCCTCCTTTCTGCAGTTCAAACACGTTGAAATGGCGTGGGCGCCATGCGCCTTCAGCCATAGTATGCTCATGCATTCAGCGCTTTTTCCACAATGCTCTCCACCGCATTCAGCGCATCATCGATCTTGGAAGCGTCACGGATACCGGCCATAGCGAAGTCGGGCTTGCCGCCGCCATTGCCGCCGGCCACAGCCGCAATCTCTTTCGCCAGTTTGCCTGCCGCAAGGCCCTTGGCCTGGGCCTGCTTGCCCACAGCCACTGCCAGAGAATACTTACCCTCGTTTTCCGCAATGATAGCCGTGATGCTGCATTCGGCCTTCTCACGCGCTGTGTCACACATGGTGCGCACTGTTTCGGTGGGCGTGCCGGTAAGATACAGCGTGAACAGCTTGATGCCCTGTACCTCTTTGGCATTTTCAAACAGGCCGTCCAGCTTGCCGCGCGCCTCTCGGGCCTTCAGCTCGTCCAGCTCTTTCTGCAAAGCCTTCACTTCGCCCGCCACAGCTGCCGCACGCGCGGGCAGGTCATGTACGTTCGAAACCTTCAGCGTGCCCGCCACCTGCGCGATGACGTCTGTCTTTTCTTCCAGCAGCTTCAGCACGCCCCAACCTGTGGTGCCCTCGATGCGGCGGATGCCTGCCGCCACGCTGGCCTCACTGAGAATTTTGAAGCAACCCACTTCCGCAGTGTTCTTCACGTGGGTGCCGCCGCAGAATTCGGTGCTCCATCCGCTTGCATCTACCACGCGCACTGTCTCGCCATATTTTTCGCCAAACAGCGCCATGGCTCCCATCTTCTTTGCCTCTTCCAGGGGCATCACATTCACCGTGACAGGCAGCGCTTCCAGAATCTTTTCGTTCACGATATGCTCTACCTGCTCCAGCTGTTGCGGGGTAACGGCAGAGAAATGTGTAAATTCGAAACGCACGCGCTCGTCATCTTCATAAGAACCAGCCTGATGCACATGGTTGCCCAGCACTTCGCGCAATGCCTTTTGCAGAAGGTGCGCGGCCGTGTGGTTACGCATGATAGCATGGCGACGCGCCGCATCCACAGAAGCTGTGACGGTATCACCTGTTTTCAGCATGCCTTCTTTTAACACGCAGGTGTGAACAAAGAAACCTTTGGGTGTCTTTTTCACTGCACGCACGGCCAGCTTTGTACCCTCAGCCGTTTCCAATGTTCCGGTGTCTGCCACCTGACCGCCGCTTTCCGCGTAGAACGGCGTGCGATCCAGCACCACCAGAATGCCTTCCTTTTCGCCGTCATCTGTTGCCACCGCATCGGCCAGTTCGTCGCCGTCCGAAAGTGCCACTACTTTGGCCTGCGCCTGCAGTGTATCATAGCCAAGGAACTCTGTAGCCGGCGCGTCCACCGCACCAAACAAATCTGCAGCCCAGCCGGAGATATCCCGGCTCAGGCGGTCCGCACGGGCAGTATCGCGCTGTTTTTTCAGCGCCGCGGCAAAGCCCTCTTCGTCCACCATGATGCCCTGCTCGGCCACAATTTCTTTGGTCAGATCCAGCGGGAAACCAAACGTATCATTCAACTTAAAGGCGTCCAGGCCAGAAAGAATACGCTTTGCGCCTTCGGCCGCAGCATCTTTCAGATTTTCGATCATGGTATTCAGGATCGCAAGGCCCTGGTCAATGGTGCGCGAGAAGCGCTCTTCCTCAGCAGCAATGGTCTTTTTAATATAATCCGAATGCTCCACCAGTTCCGGGTATGCGCCGCCGTTCTCCTGAATTACGGTGTCACACAGTTCTGCCAGGAACGGGCGCGTTACGCCCAGCATGCGGCCATGGCGCGCAGCACGGCGCAACAGGCGGCGCAGCACGTAGCCGCGGCCCTCGTTGGAGGGAAGAATGCCATCCGATACCATGAACACGGTGGAACGAATATGGTCTGTAATCACGCGGATGGAAATGTCCTGCGCGTCATCTTCGCCATACTTTTTGCCGGTGATCTTTTCCACATGGTTCAAAATGTTGCGCACAGTGTCCACTTCGAACATGTTGCTTACACCCTGCATCACACAGGCAAGGCGCTCCAACCCCATACCGGTATCGATATTGGGCTTTTCCAGGCGCGTGTAATTGCCCGCACCGTCCGAATCAAACTGGCTGAACACCAGGTTCCACACTT
>CAMBHV010000098.1 GCA_945867255.1 uncultured Clostridia bacterium | reverse complement strand
GTGGGCCTTACGGGGAAACCGACACATGCTGCGGCAGGATATCTTCGCCATGTAGAAAAGCTGATTCACAAGTATGCATTGGGTGTACCAGTACAGGAAAGGGCACAGTTTGAACAATTGGCCGGGCAGGTGGCTTCCCTTGCTTTGCGCTGCGAACAGGAGGCGGAACAATGAACGACACGAAGCTGACAGCCCGGCAGTTGGCCGAGGCACTTGGAGCATGGGCCCCTTGGAACACGGCAGAAAGCTGGGACAATGTAGGTGTATTGGTAGACGGAGCATCGCCCTTTTCCCGTGTGCTGTGTACATTGGACATCACGCCCCAGGTAGTACATGAGGCACATTCGCGCGGGTGTGGGGCGGTGATAAGCCACCATCCGGTGATTTTTTCTCCCCTCAAAACGCTTGAGCCGGGCACTGCGCCCTATCTTCTTGCCCAATATGGCATTTCGGCTATATGTGCACATACTAATCTCGATGTGGCACCAGGCGGAGTGAGCGATGTGCTGGCTGCAACACTAGGGTTGTGTGAAGTAAGCGCCTGCGGCAGCTATTGCCGCAAAGGTGTTTTGCCGCACAGCATGACAGCACGCGAGTTGGCTGCCCACGTGCAGAAGGCGTTGGGAGCTACTGTGCGTTTGGTGGATGCGGGAATGCCGGTGCGCAATGTAGGCGTGATCTCTGGTGCGGGCAATGAGCTGTGGGTTGAGGCAAAAGCAGCGGGCTGTGATGCGTTTGTCACAGGGGAAATGGGCCACCACCATGCGCTGGATGCACTGCAGGCAGGGCTTACCTGTGTGGTGAGTACACATCACGCTACAGAGCGTGTGATTGTGCCCGCTTTGGCACAAAATTTGCGTGTCGCTTTTCCGGGGCTTTCCGTGCTGGAAAGCGAAACAAATACAGAACCCTTTGTCACACTATAAGCCCTGCAAGGTGCTGTGTGCTTTGAAAACAAGAGGTTTTCTCAGGCAATGGGCAAGGCAATGGCCTTTGTGCCGAAAATAAGAGCAGAGCATTTAAATAAAGGAGACCCTTTTCTATGGCATTGGACGCCGCATTATTGGAGTTAACAGCGCGTGAATTGAGGAATGTACTGGCGGACGCGCGCATTGATAAAATTTTTGAACCTACCCGGGACGAAGTGGTGCTACACCTGCGTACTCGCACGGAAAACCATCGTTTGCTTATTTCGGCGCGCAGTGGTTCGGCCCGTGTGTGCCTGACAGAAGAGACATTTGAAAACCCGGTAACCCCGCCGTCTTTTTGTATGCTTCTGCGTAAGCATTTTTCGGGAGGGCGGCTTGCGGATATCCGTATGATCCCTGGTGAACGCATTGTGTTCTTCGATTTCGCCTGCACCAATGAAATGGGGGACAGCGTGTGTAACACCCTTGCGGCGGAGCTGATGGGCAGGTATTCTAACATTGTGTTGGTGCAGGAAGGGAAGATTCTGGATGCACTCAAACGGGTGGACTTTGAGGCAAGCGCGGTTCGGCAGCTTTTGCCAGGCCTTCCCTATACGCTTCCTCCTCGCCCGGACAGGCCTTTATTTTTAGAAGTTGAGCCCGAACGCCTTTGTGCGTTGTGCACGGAAAAAGATATGCCTGTGGCAGATGCGCTGATGAAAACAACAGGTGGATGCGGGCCGGCGGTGTGCCGGGAAGCTGCTTTTCGCGCATTCGGAACAGAAGACGTGTACGGGATTTCCATGTCTCCCGCCCAGCAAATGGCGCTTATCGAAGTACTGGAAGAAATTCAGGCCGCATGGCGCTCTGGCGGACAACCTACGGCTGTGGTGAATGCCGAGGGAAAGCCGGTGGAGTTCTCTTTTGTTTCACTTAGGCAGTATGGCCAGTCGTGCACACTTGTGCCGTATTCCAGCTGTTCGGAACTTCTGGAAGGGTATTATGCCGCGAAAGATAAGGCTGAACGGCTGCGGCAGCGTTCGAAAGACCTTGCCAAGACAGTGAAGAATCTGTATGAACGTGCGCAGAGGAAGCTTGCTGCCCGGCGTGCAGAACAGGAGGAAAGTGAACAAAGCGATCACCTGCGTATATGGGGCGAGCTGTTGATGGCTAACCTGTGGGCGTTGCACAAAGGTGATAAAACAGCTACCGTGACCAATTACTACACAGGCCAAACAGAGAATATTCCGCTGGATATACGCCTTTCGCCTACTGCCAACGCACAAAAGTATTTTAAAGAATATAAGAAAAAGCAGACAGCGGCTAAAATGCTGTGCCAGCTGATTGAGGCATCTGAAGCCGAGATTGCCTATCTCGAAACGGTATTATATGAGGTGGGCCAGGCAGAAGGAGAGGCTGCACTGGCAGAGATTCGTGCGGAGCTGCGTGCAGGCGGCTATTTGAAACATTCCCGTCAGAAGGAAAAAAAGCAAAAGCCGGCAGATTTTATTCGCTATCGATCTTCCGAAGGGTTCGCCATCCTGGTGGGGCGCAACAATGTGCAAAATGAGCGCCTTACTCTGAAAACCGCACGTGGACGCGATGTGTGGTTCCATGTGAAAAATGCTCCCGGTAGCCATGTGGTGGTGCTGTGTGAGGGAAAAGATGTGCCGAACCTTACCAAGACACAGGCGGCTATGTTGGCGGCTTACCATTCCAGCCAAAACGGAGGGGCTAAGGTTCCTGTGGATTATACATTTGTAAAAAATATTCGCAAGACAGGTGACCTTCGGCCTGGTATGGTGTTGTATGATGTGTATGAAACGGCATATGTAACGCCAGACGCGGTGTTGGCCGGGCAGTTGCTGGAGAAGTAAGGGTATCTTGAAATTCGCAAATGAACAGGAGTGATCAACATGCGCGAACAACGCGGCAGAGAGATTGTGTGCAAAGCGGGGCTTGTGCTTTGTTGCGCGTGTCTGATCTGGATTTTTGCCATCGCTTTCTTTTGGAATACGGCGTTTGCATTTTCTCCGTTGGTTCAGGGAGCACTTTTGATTGTGTGGTTAAGTGTTTTGCTGATAGCGTGGGGAATGGCACAGCGCACTGGATGGATGGATGTGCTGATACGTCAGCGCTGGAAACTGCTTGCGATTGTTGTGGTTTGCGTAGGTGCAGTTCAGTTCTTAGTGGGCTTAGCTACGCGCCAAACTTTGACGGATGATTATGGCAGTGTAGTCAATGGTGCTTTGCTGTATGCCCAGCAGGGAAATTGCGCAGCTTTTGCCGAGCAATATCAATGGTATTTGAATCACTGGCCCAATAACCGGGGCATATTTTTTGCACTGGCGTTGTTTTTTCGCTTTCTCACGGCGCTGGGGTTTGGTGGGCAGTGGTATACAGGTATGGTGTGCCTGGGACATCTCAGTTTTGCGATGGCGGCGGTATGCAGCTTTGCGTATTTAGACAAAGCATTTGGGGCACGTGCAGCTTTGGCCTTTTTACCGTTGTATGCCCTGTTTGTGCCGATATACTTTCAATCCAGTGTGGCATATACCGATACATTGTCCATATGGGCCGCGCCGGCTGCGCTGCTTTTGTGGCAGATGGGCCGCGGTGCTGCGCGCTGGCCTGCCCGACTTGCAGCCTGGGGAGGCTGCGGCATATGCCTGGGTGCAGGGTACCAGATCAAAGGATCGGTTGCGGTGGTTCTGATTGCGCTGTGTTGTGAAGCGCTCGTGTGCCTTCCCTGGCGGCGTATGCTGGCGGCGCTGGCTGTGCTGGGGTTTGGGTTCGCTTTTGTATATGGCACGGCAAACCTGGTGTATGCCCAAAGTGGCATCATCACCCCGCAGCTGCGCCAGACAGCGGAAATGCCCACGTCATTTTGGGTGATGATGGGCCTTGGCGAGCCGGATGGCGCCTATAGCATACCGGATGAACGGGAGATCATGTACCGCCAGACAAAAGAAGAGCGGCAGGAATATGCAATGCAGACGATACGCGCGCGCATCGAAGAAAAAGGCGTGCCCGGCATGGTCGGTTTTTTGATGCGCAAAACGGCGCGCACATTCGGGGCGGGAAATGGCGAAATTTATTATTCGCTTTCCCGAGGGCCGCTTCAGCCGGGCCATTTCGTATATTCGCTCATCCTGGAGGATGGCAAATACTTCGGATTATTTAATAACGCAGCCCAATGTGTGTATCTGTCTTTTTATATTCTGGCAGTCGCAGGGGCGTTAGCACTTGTGCGTGCAAGGGGCATACCGACTGTTTGCGCGCCATTTGCAGCAATGGCGGGCTTTTACCTGTTCATGTTGATGTGGGAATCCAACCACAGGCAATTGGTGAACCAATGGCCATTGTATTGGATTACCGCAGCAGCGGGCCTTGCCGCATTTGGAAATGTTCTTGCGCGGCATGGAAACACGCAAGAAAGTGCACAACATTCACAAAATATCTCGGAGAAAAAATCTGAAAACATGCAAAACGTAGAAAATAATAAAAAATGAGAAATTTACCAAAAGCCCTTGCATTTTGCAGGGACTTTTGGTATCATAATTAGGCGACTGCGAATGCCCTGCATTCCGCAGGGCTCGATATGCGTTGACGCGGGAGGTTGCGGCGCTGTGTGCGCCGGTTTTTCCGCTGAGTATGTCCGATCAAGAACCGGGCGAAAGAATACTGGATGCAAAGGGATATGTTCACCAATGACTTGTCTTGGCGAACCAATGTCTGTGTACTTTGCCAGAAGGTGCTCCGGGGGAACTGCACAGCGGTTCACCGGTTTTTCTACTGCAAAGGCGTGAGACACCCGGCGCAGTGTTCAGTATTCATCGAACCGCCCCACGCAAAATTTTACAGGAGGCGAAAACAATGGCAGTCAAAGAAAAAATCAGGATCCGTCTGAAGAGCTACGATGCTGCGCTGATCGACACGGCGGCAGAGAAGATCGTGGAGACGGCCAAACGCACGGGTGCTCGTGTGTCCGGCCCCATCCCGCTTCCCACCGACAAGGAGGTTGTCACCATCCTGCGCGCTGTTCATAAGTATAAGGACAGCCGCGAACAGTTCGAAATGCGCACACACAAGCGCCTGATCGACATCCTGAAGCCGTCCAACAAGACGGTAGAGGCTCTCACGAGCCTGCAGCTCCCCGCTGGCGTTGAGATCGAAATCAAGCTGTAATTCCTGCAAGGGCAGGACAATGCAGCGGGCTTTCGAACTTCGAAGCGAAAAGCGGAGAGGTCATGTTGGCGGGCAGATGCCTGTCAACCAATAACCTTATTAGGAGGCAATACAAATGCAAAAAGGTATCATCGGCAAGAAAATCGGCATGACGCAGATCTTCGATGAGAGCGGCAAGGTCGTTCCCGTCACGGTCGTGGAAGCCGGCCCCTGCACCGTGGTGCAGAAGAAAACGGTGGAAAGCGACGGTTATGTGGCTGTTCAGCTTGGTTTTGGCGATATCGCTGCCAAAAAGGTAACGAAGCCCGCCAAAGGCCATTTTGATAAAGCCGACGTGGCGCCCAAGAAGACGCTGCGCGAGTTCCGTCTTGCCGACATCAGCGGCATGAACGTGGGCGACATCATTAAGGCTGACACGTTCGCCGCGGGCGACCACATCGACGTTGTGGGCACTTCCAAGGGCAAAGGCTATGCCGGCACCATCAAGCGCTGGAACGGTCATCGCCTGCGTGAGAGCCACGGCACGGGCCCTGTGTCCCGTCACGCTGGTTCCATGGGCGCCTGCTCTTCTCCCAGCCGTGTGTTCAAGGGCAAAAAGCTGCCTGGCCACCTGGGCGCAGAGCGCGTTACCATCCAGAACCTGAAGGTCGTCAAAGTTGACGCAGAAAACAATCTCATCGCTATCAAAGGCGCGATTCCTGGCCCCAAGGGCAGTGTGGTATGCATCTCCGATAGCGTGAAGGCGTAAAGGAGGAAAGCATCATGGCAAAATTTGACGTTTTGGATATGAACGGCAAGAAGGTCTCCACGATCGAGCTTTCCGACGCCGTGTTCGGCATGACGCCGAACGAAAAAGTGATGCACGCCGCTGTGGTGAACTTCCTGGCAAATCAGCGCCAGGGCACGCAGAGCACCAAGACCCGC
>CAMBHV010000097.1 GCA_945867255.1 uncultured Clostridia bacterium | reverse complement strand
AACGTCCGTGTCAGGGCGGAAGCGGGGCAGCCGTCATCCGGCGAACTGCCGGCTGCAAGTGAATCGGATGCTTCATCTGGTTCCGGGCAGGGATCAGCGGCCTTTTCGGAAGAAATCCTGCCAATGCCTGAGGCATCTTCGGCGCCAATGGCCACAGAAAGCATATCGGATGCACAGCCGGCAGAATCACCCCAGCCCACCGGTATTGCGCTGAATGAAACTAATTTCCCGGATGCGACATTTCGAACTTTGGTACAGGCCTGGGACGCAGATCAAAACGGAGAACTTTCCGATTCGGAAAGGGCAGCCGTCACATCTATGGATATTCGGAATAAAGGAATAACTTCTTTGCAGGGGATAGGCTTCTTTTCATCGCTGGAGAAATTGAACTGCAGCGGCAATCGACTGGAGCAACTGGATATGAGTGGAAACCCGCAGCTGACTTCCCTGGTTTGCAATGACAATATGTTGACCTCATTGAATATTTCGTCAAACTCGATGTTGCTTTCTCTTCATTGCCATGGTAACCGTCTGGCTGCGCTGGATGTGACCCATAACGCAGCTTTGATGGATCTTGCCTGCGGTGACAATCCGATGACATCGATCGATCTGTCTCAGAACAAAGCTTTGATGAATTTTATTTATCTGGGCGGCCCGTTGCAAAGCCTGGATGTTTCGCAAAATACGGAATTAGTGGAACTTTGGTGTCATTATACGAGAATTCGGTCTTTGGATGTTTCCCATAACACGAATCTGAAGTTGCTGGGGGCAGACAATAACCAACTGACCTTTTTGGATGTCAGCAATAATGGGAGCTTGCAAACACTTTTTGCACAGGAAAACTATTTGATCGCAATTCAGTTCGGTGCCACAGCGCCCCCACAGATAGATCTTTCAGCGCAGAAAACGCTGGAAATTGCACTTGAACCGGGGCAGACGACCTTTGATCTGCGCAAAATTGTTCCTTTGATCGACCCGAGCTGCATCTCCAATGTAAGTGGGGCGCAGGCCTACGAAACGACTCTGCAGGGGCTGAGCATGGATACGGGTGTATCCTATCTTTATCAAAGCGGAGCGGCTCAGATACAAGCAAGCCTTCATTTTTCATCCACCAACGAATGGACACAGCCATTATCTATTGAGGATTGGACCTATGCACAGCCACCGCAGGAGCCTCATGCTAGCGCTGCATATGGGCAAGTGTATTTTGAATATGCATCAAGTCCGGACGGTGAGTTCAGCCCCGTGCAACCTACGCAGGCAGGAACATGGTACGTGAGAGCAACTGTTCCAGAGACAGATGGCCATGGGAGTATGCAGGATGTGCAGGAATTCCATATCTGGAAAGCACAACCGGAATACACCGTACCACAGGGATTAAGTGCTACATATGGTATGCAGTTGCAGGACGTTCTTCTGCCAGAGGGATTTACTTGGACAACACCACAAAAAGCAGTGGGGGATGTGGGGCTTCGCCAGTTTGACACGTTTTATACCCCGCAGGATCCTGCCAACTATGCAACGGTTGAGGGCATACCCGTGACACTTCGCGTGGTGCCAAAGCGTGCACAGGAATCCTTTGTGCCGCAAATCACAGGCCCGCATGATGTTCAAACCGTTCAAATCAAGGATGGAACTCAGCTTTTGCGCGAAAACACAGATTATGTGATACACGTTTCCAAACAGGCGGACAGAGTGACTGTAAAATTTGTCTTTCAGGGAAACTATGAAGGCACCATCCTTCGAGGATATTCCGTACAGGAAACAGATACAAATGTTTCGCCAGTTACGCCGGGTAAGAACAAGGAAAATCCGAAAACAGGTGTAGACAAATAGAAAAATCACACGGAGAAGAATAGAATATTGCAACCAACGGGCTTTTGCTTTTCGCAAAAGCCCGTTTCTGTTATACTGAATATAATGATTTGTCTGCTGACAGCACATTGGCGAAAAATAACGGCGTAACAGATAAGAAATATACGGAAACAGGGGAGATACGGCGATGACGGCAAACCAATCTGGCATGGGTTTGTGCCATATATATTGGGGTGATGGAAAAGGCAAGACGACTGCAGCCATGGGCCTTGCATTGCGTGCGTTAGGGACGGGAAAGCGCGTGGTGGTCGTGCAATTTCTGAAAGACGGCTGCAGTGCGGAACTGCACCCTCTGCGCAGGTTGGGGGCAAGTGTGTTCGCAGGGCAGGGGCATACAAAGTTCACATGGCAGCTGGCCCCGCAGGAGGCGCAGAATGTCCGAAGAGAACAGAACCAGCTGCTGGACACCGCGCTGCAGGTGCCCTGTGATATGTTGATTCTGGATGAGGCGTGCACAGCCTGCGAATTGGGTTTTCTGGAAGAAGAAGCGCTGCGCCGCGCTGTGATGAAACGGCCACCGGAAACAGAACTGGTGCTTACAGGGCATCAGCCTGCCGAGTGGATGCTGCAACAGGCGGATTACAGCACAGAGATGCGCTGCCATAAACACCCATATTCCCGTGGTATCTGTGCCAGAGCGGGTGTGGAGTTTTAAGTGGTAAGCATGAAAGGTCCATTCTATTTATAAGATGGATATGATATAATAAAAATCGACTTGATGCATGCGATAAATCGCATGCAGGAAAAGGAGACCGGTGATGAATAAACAACGTGCACCATGGCCTGAATGCTATTATGAAGAATTTGATGCGCGTAAGCGCAAGGCTCTGCTGGACGAGGCCCTTGCCCGGCAGGAAGGAGATCCACAGGAAAATGCCATACGGCAGAAATTGTGGGCACTGCGCTATGGCGCAGAGAAAAAGAATATGCCACCGGCTGACGGCTATGCTGCGTTGTGGATGAATATGAATTTGTGGAGGAAAGACACTGCTTCGCGGTTCCGTATTCGGGCAGCGGTGAAAGATTTGAGCGGGATGCTGAAAAAACTGGGCCTGGATACACTGCCGGAAGATGCGACGGAGCGTGCGCTGATGGATAGGGAGCTTGTGCATGCGGTGCGGTTGTATCTTTCTACTTGTTCGCAGGGAAGTTATAATACGCGCTTTTTGGGTATGATGCGTCTGAAGCCAGAGCAGCTTGTGGAAAAAATTGTATCGGAAATATACGGTGTTGCATATGAACTTCCCGAAAAGCTGGGTATGACGCAGCAGTTTGAGCCGTTGCGCCGCGCGGCATATAAAGCGTTTTCTATGGAATATCCGGATGATACAGATTTGCTGGACAGTATGATTGTTCAGGATACACAGAAGTGATATAGAGAAAAACAGAAAAAAGTGGCCGGGCTCGGTGCATGCAGCGCAGAGCCCGGTTATCTCATATCAGGCAGCAAAAACGGCCTGGATACGGAAAGCCTTGCTTTCCAGTGTGAAATGCTTTAAAATTAATTTTTATGTGCGGTCCCTGTCTAAAAGGAGGGGCTGGCAAAGATACATATCAACGGGGGAGGGCATTTCTTTTGGAATTTATTCAGGATCTTCTTGCGGCTATTGGTGTGGTGTTGAATGGCATCCCACAGGGCCTTCTGGCACTTAGTTATGGGTTTGCTTCTGTGCCCACCGCGCTGGGGTTTGCCATTGGTGCAGTAAGCTGTGGGGTTTTGAACTCGGTGGCGCCCATTTCGTTCCAGGCGGAAACCATTGTTATGGCTGGCAGTATGGGGAAAAATCGCCGCGAGCGTCTTTCTATGGTCATGTTTGGTGGCCTGATCATGGTGGTGCTTGGTCTGACGGGCGCACTGTCTGCGATTACGGTTTTTGCCGGTGACGCGATTGTGCATGCCATGATGGCAGGTGTGGGATTCGTTCTGGTGCGCACGGCATTTGGTATGGTGAAGGAGAACCAGCTGGTGGGCTGGATATCGGTTGCTTCTGCAGTTGTGATTTATTTGATCACCAAGGCACTGGACCCCGGAAACGCCCTTGTGTATACCATTGTCGGTTCTCTGATCGTTTCCAGTGTGGCAGCTAAACTGGCCGGGCAAAAACTGGGGGAAAATACGGCGGCAGAAGCCATGTGCCGCCTGAAGATGGAGAAACCTGTCGTAAACTTGGCCGTGGTGCGTGGTGCGCTTTCGCTGGCTTGCCTTACCATAGGTGCCAACATTGCTTTTGGTAATATCACCAGCGGTATGGGTTCTGCCCAGTTGAATGTGGATCACCTTACGGTGTATTCGGGCCTGGCCGACGCGGTGAGCTCGCTGTTTGGCGGTGGCCCGGTGGAAGCAATCATTTCGGCCACGGGCGCGGCGCCCCATGCTGTGCTGTCGGGCGTGATGATGATGGTCATCATGGCGCTTATCCTCTTCTTTGGCCTGCTGCCCAAAATCGGCAGATTTGTGCCCAGCCAGTCTATTGCCGGGTTCCTGTTTATTCTGGGTGCGTTTGTCACTATCCCGGGGGATGGCGCCGCAGCCTTTGCCACGGGTGCGGCGGGCGGCTCCGTTATTGCTGCTGTCACCATGGCGATAACAGCCGTGTTTGACCCGTTCTTCGGCATGTTGGCAGGCCTTGTGCTGAAGCTGATTATTGGTGCCACCGGCCTTGCACTGTAAGCAGGCCAATCGCAGAAAGGATGTTTAGCATGCAGGATTATTACACACTGAATGTGGCGGGGGTTACCCGCCAGCTGCCCATTATGCAAATTTCAAACGACTTGGCCATTGCCAGCTTTGTTATTTTAGGTGACTGTGAGATCGTAACAAAAGCCGCGCCGCTGATTGAGAAGCAGCTGCCATCAGTGGATTACATCGTTACGGCAGAGGCAAAAGGCATTCCCCTTGTGCACGAGCTGTGCCGGTTGCGTGAGCTGCCATATTATATTGTGGCCCGTAAAAGCATTAAGCCATATATGAGCCATCCGCTTACAGACGAAGTGGTGTCTATCACCACTCAAAAAGCACAGACATTGTGCCTGGATGGCAAAGACGCGCTGTTGTTGAATGGAAAAAATGTGGCGATTGTAGACGACGTGATTTCTACTGGCGAATCGCTGCAGGCCATTGAACGCCTTGTGGAAAAGGCTGGCGGCAATATTGTGGCGAAAGCAGCCATTCTGGCAGAAGGAGACGCGGCCAAGCGAAGCGATATCATCTTTTTGGAAGAACTCCCCCTGTTTCCCATTGGGGGTTGACGCAAATGGGCCGGGCTTTCCCGGCCCTGTATGATTAAAAAAGGCGGCGACAACGTGGAAAATACTCAGAAAACAGATTTGTTTGAGCGGGTACCCATTCCGCAGGCTGTGTGTAAGCTGGCAGTACCTACTATCTTAAGTTCTCTGGTAATGGTGTTATATAATCTGGCAGACACCTATTTTGTGGGAATGCTGAACGATTCCGTGCAGAATGCAGCCGTCACCCTGGCGGCACCGGTGCTGCTGGCGTTCAATGCGGTGAATAACCTGTTCGGGGTAGGCAGCTCCAGTATGATGAGCCGCGCGCTTGGCAGGAAGGACCACGATACGGTTGCCCGAAGTTCTGCGTTTGGCTTTTATTGTGCGGTGTTGTTCGGCGTTCTGTTTTCCGTATTGTTCGTCATGTTTGAACAACCTCTTCTTACTGTGCTGGGAGCCAGCACAGAAACTTCGGCTGCGACAGCTGCCTATGCAAAATGGACAGTTGTGTATGGGGCCACGCCTGCCATTCTGAATGTTGTGCTGGCCTATCTTGTGCGCGCAGAGGGGGCGGCGCTCCATGCCAGCGTGGGTACCATGAGCGGCTGTTTGCTGAATATTGTGTTAGACCCTATCTTTATTTTGCCCTGGGGCCTTGGTATGGGTGCAGAGGGCGCAGGGCTTGCCACATTTCTTTCCAACTGTGTTGCCTGCCTGTACTTTTTTATCCTGCTTTTTATCAAACGGAAAAACACCTACGTATGTATCAAGCCGAGCATGTTCTGCCTGCGGCGTGATGTGATGTTGGGCGTGTTTGCGGTGGGTATCCCGGCAGCAATCCAAAACCTTCTGAATGTGACGGGAATGACAGTGCTCAACAATTTTACCTCGGCGTTCGGTTCGGATGCAGTGGCGGC
>CAMBHV010000096.1 GCA_945867255.1 uncultured Clostridia bacterium | reverse complement strand
ACCCCTAAGGGCAACACAGCCTGTTCACGGATAAAAATGCGGAACAACACCTGTGGGCACACCACCAGCAGCGCCCCGCAGCAAAGCCCCCAGCACGCCATCAGCGCCACCGCGCCCGCCATGCCGCGGCGAATGCGCGCGGGTTGTTTTGCGCCAAAGTTCTGCGCCACAAACGCGTTCACCGCACTGGCAAAACCATCTGCCGTCATCCAGGAGATGGATTCGATCTGGCTGCCCACTTTCTGCACGGCCACGGCGGCGTCGCCCCAGCCGGCGATCAGCCGTGCGATGATCATGGAAAGGCTGGAAAAAAACATGCTTTGCACCGCTATGGGAAGGCCGATGCGCAGGATATCGGAATATCGGGGCACGGCGCACCGGTGCAATACCCGCATGCGGGCAAACACAAGCGGCTCGCGCCGTGCGGCCAGCCAGAACAATACGAACACTACGCCCTGCGCCAGCACCGTGGCGATGGCTGCCCCCGCCACACCCAAAGCGGGCATGGGCCCGGGGCCGAAGATGAAGATGGGGTCCAGCACGATGTTTGCCGCAAGGCCGGCTGCCGTGGCACGAAACGTTACCGTGCTTGCCCCCATTGCAGTGAACAACCCGGTGAAGATCTGGTTGAAAAACGAAAAGCCCAGCCCCAGCGCCACCACCACAAGGTATTGCTCGGCCGCTTGCACCACGCCCGCGTCGTTCAGACGGAAAAAAGCGGTAAGAGGCTTGAAACATACAAGATAGACACATGTGCATACCGCGGCCAGCAGCGCCCCAAGGCGAAATGCCGCTGCGGCATATTCCGCTGCCTGCCCGGCGTCGCCGCTGCCCAGCGCATGGGCAGCTTTTACCTGCCCGCCCAGCCTTGGAATGGTGGCAAGGCCGTTTGCAAGCCACAGGTACATGCCGGCCGCCCCCACGGCGGCCACTGCACCGGAACCCACGTGGCCGATCCATATCATATCCGTCAGGTTATAAGCCATCTGGATCAGCGAGGTGGCCATAATAGGAAATGCCAGCTTTGCCAGCGCGGGCAAAATGCGCCCGTGAAGAAGGTCTACTTTCTGCATGCCGTTTTTTTCACACTCTTTTCTGTTTGGATACCCCTGTGCGCCGTGTTTCTTGCCTGCGCGGCATGTGCTGTGCTTGCCTTTTTGTTTATGGCATAAGCCTCGTAAGGGCCTGAAGCGAAAAGCCGTCTTCACAGGGCGGCAGGCCCTGCGCCGCGTCAAACAGTTTGCACAGGCACTGCACGGCAGCCTGTGCGCTTTCCTGCAGCGGTTGCCCGCGCATCATGCAGCCGGCCAGCACGGCGCCAAACGCATCGCCTGTGCCAAAGCGGCGAATTTCATTGGGATGGTATGCAATGCGAAATGCATTGCCTTTTTGGCTGCGGCCATACACATAGCGCAGCGCTTCGCCAGCCACGGCACACCCTGTGATCACGGCTGCCTGTGCGCCAAGACCCAGCATTTCGTCCAGCAAACCGCGCAGCTGCGCGTCGGAAAGCGGGCCGCGCATGCACTGCGGCTGCTTTGTCAGCAGGGCGGCCTCGGTGACATTGGGGGTCACCACGCTTGCAAACCGGGCAAGCCTGCGCAGCGCGCAAGCGGTTTCTTCGCCAAGGCCCTTGTAAAATGCACCGCCATCGGCCATCACGGGGTCCACCAATACAAAATCGGGCGCCTGGCTGCGCAGCATGTCCTCCAAAACGAGGGCCTGGCGGGGCGCGTGCAGGTAGCCTGTGCACACACCTTTAAACGAAACGCCCAGTTCGCTCCAGGCATGCAGTGCCTGCTGCATGTATTCGGTGGTGTCCAGCGCTGCCACGTACCCGTAGTTCAGCGTGTTGGAAATCAGCGCCGTGGGCAAACGATATACAGAATACCCCATGGCGGAAAGTACGGGTGCTACAACATTCATGGCCACCATGCCGTGGCATGGCATATCGTTGCATAAAAGAATGTTTTGTGAGTTTTTTGTTTGCATGATTTTGCCCTTTCTGCCGCCTTTTTACAATGGCCGAACACTGCGAAGGCCGGCGGCATTCACAACACGGATGGTGCGGTAGCCGCATTCCACCCAGCCTTTTTTCTGAAACTCGCCCAGCACACGCGTTACCGTTACGCGCGAAAGGCCCACCACCAGTGCAAGCTCTTCGTGGGTGTAGGGCAATGTGCCGTGCACAATGCCGCGGTCGGGGTTATCTGTGGCTGTTTGTTCCAACAGGAAGGCTGCCAGCCGCTCGCGGCTGTTGTATAAATACGCGCGGCGCACAAGGCCGGAAAGATGGCTGCATGTCTGGCTCATCATTTCCAGCAAAGCAGCCGTCAGCTCCCAGGATTGACGCAAAACAGGCCCCAGCGCCGAAAGGCGGCAGGCAACCAGTTCGGTTTGCGTCACCGCTGCCACACTGGCTGGGCGCCGGGCATCCTGCATGAAGGACGATTCCCCGAAAATACGCCCCTTTTCCACAATCTCCAATGTCACTTCTTCGCCGCGCTCGGTGCTGAGAAACACGCGCACACGCCCTTTGCGCACCAGATATAAAGTTCCGGCGGCATCCTGTTGCATGTAGATCAGTTCTCCTGGCCGGTAATGCAGCACCTGCCCGGCCTGCTCAAACGCGCCGAACATCGTTTGCGGAATGCGCATAGGCACGCACCTCCCGCAGTGAATTGTAGCACGGATTACAATTCGGCGCAACAGGATGTGCTACAGTGGGCACAAAGGCCGTGCTGCGGCCGGCAATAAAAAGGGGAGAGCGGCATGAAAACAAAATTGTGGCAGGCAGCGTGCATTTTGCTGGGCAATTTTCTGGTGGCTTTTGCCATCAGTACCCTGATGCTGGACCACGGCATCGTGGTGGGTGGCGTAAGCGGCCTTGGCGCCGTGGCCCAGCATTATTTTCACATTCCGGTCAGCTTTGCGGTGGCAGTGTTGAACGGGGTTCTGTTCCTGCTGGGGCTTGTGGTTCTGGGCTGGCGCTTTGCGCTTACCACATTGGCTTCCACACTGGTGTTTCCCGCTTATCTTCGTATCCTGGAACAATGCCCTGCGCTGCAGGGATGGATGCCGGACCCTCTGGCCGCCGCGCTTATTGCGGGTTGCTGTGTGGGGTTTGGCATTGGGCTTGTTATTCGTGCGGGCGCATCCACCGGTGGGGTGGACATCCTGGCGCTGACGCTGAACAAAAAGCGCGGTGTGCCGGTGCACATAGCCCTGTACGCCATCGACCTCGCAGTGCTTGTGCTGCAGCTTCCCATGCGGGATGTTATGCAGGTGTTTTACGGCCTTGCGGCTACGGCGCTCAGTTCCGCGGTGCTGAACAAGGTCCTTGCGGCCGGCGCCAGCCTCAGCCAGGTGGTGGTGGTGAGCGACCGCTGTGAAGAGATTCGTGCCGCTGTGCTGCACAACCTGGACGCCGGCGTAACGCTGCTTGCCAGCGAAAAGGGCTACACGGGCCAGCCCTCGCGCCTTCTGCTTACGGTGGTGCCCTACCGCAAGCTGCCCGCCGTGCGCGCCTGTATCAACCAGATCGACCCCGAGGCCTTTGTCATTGTTTCTCAGGTGGCGGAAGTGGGGGGCAGGGGCTTTACGCTGGCGCGCCTGTAACGCGCCGCGGCGCACCAAATGAGAAAGACCATATACCATAAAAGCGGGGCGGCTCATCAGAGCCACCGCGCTTTTTTCATAACTGAATGCCGTTGTACGGGTTTGTGATGATGTTCCATGCGCAATACAAAAGGAACAACCCCAGCACAAGGTTCACCACTTTATAATGTTTCAAGTAGGCGTTGTGCAGCCGCAGGCCCGCGGCCGCCCATGCAAGGCACGCAACACTGCCAAACGCCACCACGCCAAGGCCGGCGGCAAACAGGCCGGGCAGGCTTTTGATGTTGGGCATCAGGTAGGCCGTGAGCAGCGTCATCATGTAAAAATAGATCTTCACGTTCACAAGCTGCAGGAAAAACCCGGCGCGGAAGGTGGGGGGCTTTTCCTGCCCGCCCTCCAGCGGGCGGCTGCGCATCATGTGAATGGCAAGCCAGATCATGTAGCCCGTGCCCACATATTTCAGAACGTCCAGCGCCGGCTCCAGAATATGGCTCAGGCCATACAGGGCCATTGTGCAGATGAACTGATCGCACAGATACCCGCAGCAGATGCCCAAAATAAGCCGCCGGCCCTTTTTCCAGCCATAGCGTGTGGTGGTGTTCATGGAAAGAATGTTGCCCGGCCCGGGCGTATATGCGCTTACCGTCATATAGCCCAGCATGTCCCACAAAAACGATGATGCCAAAATTTACCCCTCCTGTATGCCGCCTTTGGCGGGCCAATTTTATCCACGCGCCGCAACCATTCGGCGCGCACCTTCCTTTTCAAAGCGGGCCCGCGCCCGCTGTACCGGTTTCCTGCCTGTCAAAGCAGGCCACACATTCTACATGCCTTGTGCGCGGGAACATGTCCACGGGGCGCACGGCGCGGGCAACATAGCCCAGGGCAGCCAGGCGGGCGGCGTCCCGCGCGGCGGTGGCAGGGTTGCAGCTCACCATCACCACGCGGCGCGGCGCCATGGCAGCCACGGCGTCCAGCGTGGCTTCATCGCAGCCTTTGCGCGGCGGGTCCAGCACAACCACGTCCGGGCGCAGGCCCTCGGCAAGAAGTTTTTGCGCCGCGCCGCCCGCGTCCGCGCACAGAAAGCGCGCGTTGGAAACGCCCATGCGCGCAGCATTGGCCCGGGCGTTTTCCACCGCCTGGGGAACAATCTCCACCCCAATCAGCTGGCGGCAGCCTGCGGCCATGGAAAGGCCGATGGTGCCTGCGCCGCAGTAAAGGTCCAGCAACACATCGCCGGGCTGCAGCTGCGCCATGCGCGCCGCCTCTCGGTAAAGCTGTTCGGCGCCCAAGGTGTTTACCTGATAAAACGAAAGGGGAGAAAGCTGCACCGGCACGCCGCACAGCGTGTCGGCCAGGGTATCTTCGCCCCACAATGTGCGGCACTGGCTGCCCAGAATGACGTTGGTGGCCGCAGGGTTTACGTTCAGAACAACAGAGCACACCTGCGGGTGCGCCGCCGTAAGGGCAGCGCAGAATTCCTTTTCAAAGCCAAGGCGCGCCTTTGTGCACACAAGGCACACCATCACCTTTCCCGTGCGCACGGCGCAGCGCAGGTAAATGTGGCGCACAAGGCCCGTGTGCGTTGCCTCGTCGTATACGCTGGCGCCAAACTGTTCCAGCAGGCTGCACACCGTGGCCGTGATGGAAGAAAATATGTGCGGCTGAAGCATGCACTGCCCGCAGGGCACCACCCTGTGGCTGCGCGCGGCATAAAAGCCCGCGCGGATGTGCCCTTCGCCGTCAAGGCACAGCGGGTATTGCGCCTTGTTGCGATATTCCCGCTGGCATGGCGAGGGCAGAATGGGCAGCACCTCGCACGAAAGTCCGCCCAGGCGACGCATGGCGTCTGCCACAAAGCGCTGTTTCTGGGTAAGTTCTTCTTCATACGAAAGGTGCGCCAGCGCGCACCCGCCGCATTTGCCGAACACGGGGCATTCCGGGCGGATGCGCCCGGGGCCCGGTGTTTCCACGCGCTGCACAATGGCACAGGCGTGCGTTTTGCACACTTTTACCACCTTCGCGTCTATCACATCGCCGGGCGCAGTAAACGGCACAAAAACGGCCATGCCATTTGCATGGGCCACGCCCGCGCCGTCTGACGAAAGCGATTCGATACAAAGGCGCACGGCCTGGTTTTTTTGAAGGCTGGCGTTGTCCATAATTCCTCCTGAGGCACAGTGTGCGGCGGCCCCGAAAAGGCCGCCGCGCAGTTATTTGGCCGGCTTTTCTTTGAGCTTTTCTTTGCTGATACTGGCAAGGTAGCGGCTGGGCGGCACGCCCTTGGCTTTTTTGAACACGCGGGAAAAATAGAACTGGTCGAAAAAGCCCACGCTCACCGCAATTTCGGCAATGGACATCTGCGAGTTTTTCAAAAGGTAGCACGCCTCGCTGATGCGGTAGCTTGTAAGATAATC
>CAMBHV010000095.1 GCA_945867255.1 uncultured Clostridia bacterium | reverse complement strand
GTTATGACAATCATGCTTTCCATACGAATTCGATATGCGGCACTGCCTTGGACCAACTATTCTTGCTTTAGCGGCAGGCATTTGATATATTCCATTATGGGAACCAAATAGTATGGTAATTATACCATATTCAAGCGGCCCTTCGTATCACGAATTTTATCAGGAAAGTTTTTTGCATATTTTTTAATTCGGCGGGGTACGGTGTGTTCATCAAGTAAAAAGACGACAAACAAGCAGCAAATCTTTTTCAGACGTACTGCTTGTTGCGCCACTGGCGAAAAATTTTTATCGAAGATTCTATTCGACAAACTTGTTTTTATAGTACTTTTTTCAGCATGATATAATCATCGGTTCGGTACTCTTCCAAAAAACCTTGTTTAAGAAAAAGAGTAATCGCGGGATTGTCAATTGCAATATCGTCATATAGGCATGGAATCCCGTTCTGTTTCGCATGATCACACAGCAGCTTCAGTCCGGCAGAACCATAACCCTTTCCCCGATATTTTGCCATGACAATGACGTTTGTGAGATATATCTGTCTGCTCTCATCAAAATGATAAGCTATTTCACCTACAAAAGCATCATCCTCATTCAGAATGTATCGATAAAATCTTTTATTCTCCGGATTAGTTACCCAATGAGTATACCAATCCTCCCACTTGCTTTTGGGAAAATCAATAGTTCCTCCCCATTTTTTATTATATGCCATGGTTTCTGCATCCCCCAGCAACTTTTCCCGAAACCACATATCTTCCAATTTAGGGATAACGAATTTAATC
Organism: uncultured Clostridia bacterium; assembly: GCA_945867255.1. Lineage (GTDB taxonomy): Bacteria > Bacillota > Clostridia > Oscillospirales > Ruminococcaceae > Ruthenibacterium. The sequence goes on along the minus strand of CAMBHV010000095.1, from coordinate 5,280 downwards.
ATTTTTTATACGCCTTTCTACTCGCTTCATTCAGTGTATTGTATCATACAAATATAAACTCTTCTGTCTCCTTTCCATTAATGGTCAAACCAAAATGGGAGAGGAGCCCTCTATCAGCCTGGTTTTAATGTGGTTCTCCATATGGGCGTTGTAATATCTATTCATGGGAGAGAAATATCGGATATATTTGGCGTGTTGGCCGAGGCTAGCTTGGCTAGCTGCTGGGCAGCCTCCCATGGATTGTTTTATATGGGAAGAAGTATTCCGGCTCACTCGCGCCCCTGTTTATTCGCGCAGTCGTTATAAGGCAATTGGATATGCAAGGCCGCTGTGCCGTGTGACCGGCCAATGCACGCGCTGACCACTCGTTGCGGATGGAACAAAAAGTAATAGCGCAGATTTTTTGTGTCTGCTTGGGCAAAACAGAGATCGTTGGTAAGGACGGTATTACGCAATAGGAACCGGTAAAGGAACGTTCTTCGTCTGACTTGGCCGGATTTGATGATTACTTCTGCGCATCCTGTTCATGCCTTAATCTTGTTTTTGCATCTTCGATGCTTTCTCCATTTTTTGCAAGGTAGCGATCAACAAAAACATCATCAATTTTGGTATAGCTATCAACAACGGTACCTTCAATTTTCTGATAGGTCTCGACGAGCTTCTCTGCAATTTTTTCGTTGGTTTTTATAAGTTTAGACTTTGCCATTGCTCAATTTCCCTTCTTTTTTGATTTTGTTATCATAGATAAGCCAAGTATTAGTACAAACAGGTATACAGCGGCGCCTGTCATTGCGTTCATAAAGCGGATCTGTTTACTATTCATTGAGCCAAAAGAAACCAGCATGGCCCGCTGTAAAGTTAATACGGAAGCAGATATCTCCGCATAATTGATATTTCGGATGATCCTTAATATCGGAGAGGTATTTTTGTGTTGTCTTACAGCTTTCACGAGAGCTATTGTGACTTTGTAAAAGGTATAAGTTGCAATTGTTATCATAATGATTTCTTCATGTTTTGTGGCAATATTCTGCGACAGACTAATATAATTGACCGTTGCAAGTACAAGCCCCAATATAACTAACAACATGCCGGAAAAATTCATCACAAACCATTCTGTATCATCAGAGGATAACTTGCGATGATTGTGTTCACATAGTTCGCATAATACCACAGAAAATCGCATTATGGCTAAAATTCCATAGAAAGCGCACATAGCAATAAACCAAAGCGAAAGGTTCAGAATGCCAAGTACGCAATGGTATATTGCATATAGCAAATTAAACATAAAGGAAACCACTGTGGACAAGATGTTGCGATAACGATAGTTTACTGCAATCTTTTTACCCGACGTTGTTTTGACGACCTGAAGTGCGATTTTTGGATTCAGCGTCAATCCCGAATACCTTTTGCCAGAGGAATAAGACACAGTAATACGACAATTCCAATAAGGCCAACCCCAATGCCCATAACCATCTTGTCCCAGATGATGCTAAAACACATTCCGACACCCAGCGCCAAAGCACCCGCAACACCAACAATGGCAGTTAGGATAATCTTTCCGTCTATGTGGAGCGGTCTCTTATGTTCCAGCTTTCTCCATACAACCACTGTGACGAGACCTAGAAGCAGCCCCGTACAGCCAAAGATCACACCCGGCATAAAAGCATACCAATCAGGAATAAGAACCATACACATACCCAGCGAGAACAGAACAATACTGATCGTTCCCAACACCATTGAAACAAAACAGCTTTTTTTCATTTATCAATCACCTTCAAATTATTAAAACAACAGTTGTTGCTTTTTTGCAAATCAAGTATAATAAAGCTGCACGCTAAAAACAATCATCAATTTGTCAATAAGTGTTGGAATAAAGGTGCTGTTATGAATATCCCTAACAACAAGAGGAAAAAGGACTCGATAGAACGGATAGAAAAGGTTTTTATTGAATTGCTCCAAACGAAAGCCTTAAACGAAATTAGCGTATCGGAAATTTGCAAACGAGCCGCACTGAACAGGACTACATTTTATGCCAATTATACAGATATTTATGGGCTGGCCGACGCATTACGAGATAAGCTAGAACTTGCAGTATCTGATTTATATAGAGATGAAATCACACAAGGGTTTAATAGCAATAACTATCTGAAACTATTTCGTCATATTAAAGAGAACAAACTATTTTACCAAACCTATTTCAAACTCGGATATGATAATAAGTATAGAATCATTTCCTATGACACCGGCCTTGCGCAGACACATTTTCAAAACAAATTCATTGAATATCATATGGAATTCTTTAAGGCTGGTATTACACAAATCATAAAACTGTGGTTAAAAAGCGACTGCAAGGAAAGTCCGGAACAACTATTTGAAATTATCAAAAGCGAATATCAAGGCCGAGAAGCATTTTTTAACTATCCAGATACAGAATAGCGAGTAACCACCTTTCTGTGTCTTGCGTCGCTTTGGGCGTATAGGCGTTTGCTTGGGAACTGATTTATCCATATATAACAAACGGCGGTACTCCGTTTAAGAGTACCGCCGTTTGCGATTTTGTATCCAGAAGGTTTCGCATGAAAGCTCTTTGTAGTAGCTGCTGGTTGCAGAAAATCTGGTGTAGTATCCTTTATAAGGTAACAAATTTTCTGAAAAGCCGGATGAAAAATATTTTGATTATCGTTACCGCAAATGGAAACCCCTCACCAAAGAAGTGCATAGGCGCTGTTACTGATAAATGGGTTACTCTTTCTGGCCCGCATTGTCCGTGAAGGCCAGAAATGTGCCGCCAACCATAATCAGCAGCGCTGCAAAAAACGTTGGAGTAGGGGCTTCTTTCAGAACCGCAAAAGAAAATGCCACACCAATAAATGGGGCAAGGGCATAATAAGCACTTGTTTTGGCAGAGCCTAAATAGCGCTGCGCCCGGATGTAAAAGAAAATGCTTAGCCCATAAGCAACAAAACCTAGCAATGACGCAGCTGCCAGGTAACCTGCACCGGGAAAAGGTTCCTTTAAAAGCAAAGCAATCATCAGGGCCCCTGCCCCCGAGCAGAAGCCTTTGATTATCACAATTTGCAAAGGATCTTTATCAGATATTCTGCGTGTGCAGTTGTTCTCCATTCCCCAGCAAATACAGGCAAGCAGCACAAGAATAGACCCAGGAGAAAACGAAAAGCTGCTGGCGTTCTCTATAGACAACAGAATGCTGGCCGCGGTAACCAGAGCGATAGCACACCAAAGCCGTCTGGAAATGGCTTCTTTGAATATGGAAAAAGCAATGATTGAAGTGGCAACGATCTCAAAATTATTAAGAAGAGAAGCGTTCGCCGCTGTTGTCATGGTAAGGCCGGCCATTAAAAAGACGGGGGCAGCAATATCCAGCACCACCATACCGATCACATAGGGAATGTCTTTTCGGGGCAATGCCTGTTCTGTATCGTGGGATTTTCGTATGTGTTGTACAAGCTTTACGGCAAAAATTCCCGCTCCAGCGCCCAAATAGAGAAATGCCGCCATCATGGTGGGAGGAATTGTATGAAGCAGCAGTTTGGAAAACGGTGCATTCAGTGCATACAGGGTTGCCGCCAAGACAGCCCATAGCGCGGCAATTGTTTGCATAGACATGCGGGCACCTCACTTTATAAATTGATCTATTGCGGAAGACAAATCTTCCAGGGCCTTTTGATTCCCGGTTTCCACCGCCTCTACGATGCAATGGTTGATATGATCTTTCAGGATCACCTTGCCCGCGCTGTTTACCGCGGCCTTTACGGCGGCAAGCTGGATCAGAACTTTGCTGCAGTCTTGCCCCTGTTCTACCATTCGCCGGATTGCTTCCAGGTGCCCGATGATACGGGATAACCGATGGACCACTTGCTCGGTATCATGATGATGTGCCATAAAACATCTCTCCTTTTCATATCCCCCGGTGGGGGATATGAAAATCATACCACCAACGGATTAAAATCGCAAGAAGGCGTTTTTTCTTAAAAAGTTTGCTTTCATGCACAACCATAATTCGTCCGAAGCCTTTCCTTTTCGGTGGCAATGGCGAATAACTTTGTGTTGACGGCATGGCATGTGGCTGGTATGATAAAGCCACAAAGTAAAAGGGGTGTTTTTATGGTACAGCCAAGAAGCGTGGGGCTTTGCATTGTGCTTACGATCGTAACGTGCGGCTTATATGGGATCTATTGGCTTATTTGCCTTGTGAATGATTTCAACTATGCTACCGGAGATGTGCAGTCACCTTCCGGTGGGATGGTGTTTCTGCTGTCATTGGTTACATGTGGCATTTATCTGATTTACTGGAGCTATAAAGCGGGCGACAAGCTGGACAGGCTAAAACAGCAATGGGGTATGTACAGCAGTAACACGGGTATTTTATATCTTGTTCTGAGTTTGCTTGGGCTGGATATCATCGTGTGGGCTCTGCTGCAAAGCGAAGTGAATGGCATGGCAGGCAGCGCCAGCGTGTGAGTATGTGTTCTGCCAGAAGAAAAAAGCTTGCCGTTTTTTTGTGCGCGCTAGCAGCTGTTGGGCTGTGCTATGCGGCCTGGGTGCAGGCCACAGGGCTTGGCGTGCCGTGCCTGTTTCATGCCTTGACGGGGCTGTATTGCCCCGGCTGTGGTGTTACACGCTGCGCGAATGCACTTTTGCACGGCAACTGGCGTGCTGCGCTGCAAAGCAACGCAGCTGTGTTGGTGCTTTTTCCGTTTTTTGTCTGGCTGGCCTTGGCCGCGGCGCGAAGCTATCTTGCGCACGGCTCAGTGCGTTTGACAAAGCGGCAGAATACGGCTGTGTACGTGGCCATTGCGGTTTTGGTGATATTTGGGGTGGCGCGCAATGTTCCCGCACTTTGGTTTTTGCGCCCACCGGCCGGATGATGCAGGCTGTCTGCTTTTTTGTGAGAGATGAAAATGAAAAGAACACCTTCGCCTGAGGGCTAACGCCCAGGCGGAGGTGTTCTTTTTGCGGAGAGGAACAAAGGCAAGCCGTGGGAAAAGCAGAGCAGGTGAAATGGGCACGACGCACGGCTTGAATTCCGAAAGTTTCCCAAAAACAGCGGCATGGCCCCGGGCCCATGCCGCTGTGGCAATTGAAAGAGAAACCCTGAAAGTGTGAATTTGTTATGTCCATCAGAGAACAAAAACAATGGTTATCTTGAGAACTCACAAAAAGAGTATCAACACATTCCTATTAACCGGGAGTTCCAGGACAGAGCTACACATCGTAGAGCATGGAGGTATATCATATATCCCGCTGCTTTCAATGCCT
>CAMBHV010000094.1 GCA_945867255.1 uncultured Clostridia bacterium | reverse complement strand
CAGCCATATGTGTTTGCCCCCTTTTAAGTTTGTAAGAAATGGAACCCAAGATTACTACTTATTATACAACACTTTCTCAACGCGTTCAATTCACAAACAGGCAAGTGAAAGCGGCACAGAGAAATGCGCATATGGAGAACTTTTGTGTATTTCAACAATATTTCCCCAAATATTTATGCAGGGATTCTATTGCGGGTGCCCTGTGAGATTGTTATAATTAAGCCATGTTCAACTTGTTGAACAAGTTGAACATGTGCGGATGAAAACAGTTCACGGGGAAAAGATGAAGGAGGGCCATTCGATTATGGAAAAGAAAAGCATTGGAAAACTGCTAATGGGTGAGTGGAACACAAAAACAGTGGTGGGTGTGGCATTGGGTGCCATCCTGTTCGCGGTAAATATCGTGTTTATTCAGGTTCCCATTTTCACGCAGGTACAGTTCAGCCTGGCGCCGCTTGTAGTTGTGATTGTAGGCGGTATGTTTGGCCCGCTTGCCTGCGGTATTTCGATGATGGTTGGGAATTTCCTGGCTGATATGATCGGCGGTTGGGGTTTCTGGTTTGACTGGACGATTGCGGATCTGTTCTACGGCTTTATTATTGGACTGCTGCCCGTATATGGCGCCAGGATCAACGAAGGCATTTTTACCAAAAAGCAGATGATCATTTTCGGTATTCTTGCGATTGTAGGCCCGCTGTTTGCTTATTGCGCCATTGCACCTATTTTCACCATGATGTGGTATGAAGGGGAACTTGCCATTGGCATGTTGCAGGGCCTGATTGCCGGATTGAAAGACGGCATCATGAGTGTTGTTTTGGGGATCCCTGTATTGAAAGTAATGGCAAACCGGAATTTGAAGAAGATGAATCTTTCAGAGGAGTAAGCATGGCAAAACCGGTTATAGAGTTTAAAGGTTTTACCCTTCGATACGCTTCACAGAAAAAACCAACGCTGTATGATATCGATTTGACGATTTATCAGGGGGAAAAAGTACTCATACTGGGGCCTTCCGGAAGCGGGAAATCCACACTGGGCAACTGCGTGAATGGGCTGCTTCCGTTTTCCACAAAGGCAGAGTTCACAGGAAGCGTGAAAGTGGCCGGCGTGGAGACGCGAAGCCAAAGCATTCATAAATTAAGCGCGCACGTGGGTACCGTGATGCAGGATTCCGATTGCCAGTTTGCGGGGCTTACCGTGGGGGAAGATGTGGCTTTTTCTTTGGAAAATGACAGAGTGCCAAGGAAAACCATGCTGCAAAAGGTAAAGCATGCATTGAGAATTGTAGATATGGAAGCCTTTGAGAATCACGTGCCGTTTGCGCTTTCTGGCGGGCAGAAACAGAAAGCAGCACTGGCAGGTGTTTTGCACAATGATGTGGATATCCTTCTGTTTGATGAGCCCCTGGCCGCGCTGGACCCAATGGCTGGCCTGCAGGCAATTGAACTGATTGATCGCATCCATAAAGAACAGGGCAAAACGATTGTGATCATTGAACACCGGCTGGAGGATGTCCTGCATTGCCCGGTAGACAGAGTGATTTTAATGAATCGTGGGCGCATTGTAGCCGACACTACACCGGCACAGCTTTTGTGCAGCCCCCTTTTAAAAGAAAATGGAATTCGGGAACCGCTCTATCTTACCGCCCTGAAATATGCAGGCTGTGATGTGACGCCGCAGGATGAGCCGGATTCTATTGGCACCATCCACCTGGAAGATAAACTGGAACAGCTGCGGGCATGGTTTGCGCGTGAGGTTCCCCCGCCTGCCCGCCAAAAGGGGCCCTGTGTGGCAGAAGTGCAGCATGCCACGTTCTCTTATGATAAAAAGCCTGTGCTGAAAGATGTATCACTGCGGCTGTGTCAGGGCGAGCGTGTGGCGCTGGTGGGAAAGAACGGTGCGGGAAAATCCACGATTGCACATCTGTTGATGGGAATTCGAAGGCCAGAGAACGGAACCGTTCTGATAGAAGAAAAGGATTACGCCGCGCTATCCATCAAAGAGATTGGCGAACGCATTGGCTATATTATGCAAAACCCGAATCATATGATTTTGAAGGACATGATTCGCGAGGAAGTTACCCTGGCTCTTACGCTGCGTGGCGCATCAAAAGAAGACATAGAGAAAAAATTTGAGCAGGTCATGGAGCTGTGCGGCCTTTCTACCATGAAAAACTGGCCGGTTTCTGCGTTGAGCTATGGGCAGAAAAAACGCGTTACGATTGCTTCCCTTTTGGTAACACAGCCCAAGGTGATGATTTTGGACGAACCTACAGCAGGGCAGGATTTTCATCATTACCGGGAAATCATGGAGTTTTTGAATGAACTGAACCAGAAGACAGAGCTTACGATTGTGTTCATTACACACGATATGCATCTGGCAATCGAATACACAGACAGGGCAATTGTGATGGCCGATGGAGAAAAAATAGCGGATGGAGATGTCTTTGCCGTTTTAAGTGATCAGGACGTGTTGCAACGTGCCCATATGAAAGAAACATCACTGTGCGCTTTGGCACAGCGGGCAGGGCTGCCATCGGAAGAATTTGTACGGCATTTTATACAGTATGAAAGGGTGGTGAGGGCCGGTGGGCAGTAATGGGCTTGTGCGCTTTTCGCCGGGTGAACTGCCCATGCAACGCCTGTGTGGGCAAGTGAAGGTGCTGCTGTTCATCGTGTTCACCGTGCTTATCATCGCAACATTCGATTTTCGTATTCTGATGGTAGTTACTGTTTTGGCGGCGGCCGCACTGGTTTCCCTGAAACCCAACTGGAAGTTGGTGGGGGCGCTGATGGCGGTTGCCATGGGGCTAAACTTTGTGAACCTTGTGCTGTTTTATCTGTTCAACCCGCAAATTGGCAGCGAATTTGTAGGCACCAGCACGGAGCTGTTCCGGTTCTCCGCAAGGCTGGTGATGCCGGCTGAAACGCTGTGGTACTTTTTTGTGCGCAGCATCAAAGTGTTGGCTATGTTTCTGGTATCGTTATGGTTGATTTTTGTGGTGACACCTACGCAACTTGCTGCCGGGTTCAACAGAATTGGCATGCCGTATAAAGTGGCAATGATATTTTCCATTGCGCTGCGGTATCTGCCCGATATTCTGCAGGACTACCGCAATTCTTCCGCTTCGATTCAGGCGCGTGGGTTGGAGCTGGACATGAAAAAGACAACGCTTGGTGCCAAGATAAAAGGCATCTTTACCATTGTAGGGCCATTGGTACTGAACACTTTTGACGATGTTGGAACGATTGCCGACGCATTGGATCTTCGCGGTTTTGGAAAATATAAAACGCGCACATGGTATGTGGAGCCGCCGTACAGCAAGGCAGATAAGGCCGCGTTTGTGCTGGTTGGGCTGACCGCCTTGTTTACTGTGGGCTACATCATATATCGTTTTGTGGCAAACCCCATGATGTGGTATCCATTTTAAAGGTTCGAACCGGTTTGCAGTTTACGAAAAAACTGCAGGGCTGAGCGGCTGCCAGAAAGCCGGCGCTTCGGCGCATAGATGAAATAGGAGTGTGAATCATGAAACCGTTTGTTGTATTGAGCACAGATTTTGGCCTGAAAGATGGCGCGGTTTGTTCGGTGACAGGTGTGATTAAAAGCATCGACCCCGAGATCGAGATTTATAATCTTACCCACGAGGTAACAAAGTTTTGCACATGGACGGCAAGTTATCGCTTGTATCAAAGCATGCCGTTCTGGCCGAAGGGAACGATTTTTATTTCGGTGGTGGATCCTGGCGTGGGCACGCCGCGCAGAGCATGTGTGGCCAAAACATCCAATGGATACTATGTAGTTACGCCGGATAACGGTTCGCTGACATTAGTGAAAGAAAAGTTCGGCATTGACGAAGTGAGAGAAATAGACGAGACCCGCAATCGCCTGGTAGGGGCAGGTACAGATGATGTGGCCATTTTCCATGGGCGTGATCTGTTTGGTTACTGTGGCGGTAAACTGGCAGCAGGAAAAATTGATTTTGAAGGAGTTGGGCCGAAATATCCTGTGGATGAAATCGTCACCATTCCTTTCCCCGAGGCCGTGATAAAACCCGGTTGTGCAGAAGGCAATGTTGCCATGATTTGCCCGAACTTTGGCTGTGTGGGCACCAACATCGATTATCAAAGCTTTGTAAAAGCGGGGTTCTCGCTGGGCGACACGGTAAATGTGCTGGTAAAGCACTGTGATGAAGTTAAATTTGAAGGGCCTGTCCTGTTCCATCGTTCATTTGGTTATGTGGCCAAGGGAGAACCTATTTTGTATAACAACGAGTTGAACTGGCTGGATCTTTCTTTGAATGAGCAGAACATGGGCGAGACATATGGAATCAGCTACGGGCCGGAATGGACGATCCGGATCTGGAAATGATGGCAATACAGAAGATGACCCGGCAGCATCGGGATATGCTGTTAAACTTTTTGTCACAGGATCCCGTAGCGAATACATTTTTGATCGCGGATATTGAACAATACGGCTTTGATACACCTTTTCAACAGGTGTGGTTGCAGTGGGAGCAAGACAAACCGGCGGTTGTGTATTTGCGGTTTTATCAAAACCTGCTGATTTATGGAAAAGGCTGCCTCCCGGATGAAACGTTTGTGAACAAAATAATTCAGAACTATGATATAATGGTTATCATGGGCCGAAGGTCAGATATGGCGGGAATCCTGGAGTGGGGTGTGAACAGTGGCTGGCAGGCTCAACACAAAAAACTGTTGATCTTGGGCAAGAATAAGACACTGGCAGCCCCCATGCACGGAATGAAAATTGCGGGGCCTGAAGATGCAGACCGAATCTACGCTTTTCTGCAGCAGATAGAGGGCTTTGGCGCCATGTATGCGTCGAAGGAAATGTTGGTACACCGCCTGGAATCCAAAGATGGCCTTCATCTTATTCTGGAGACCGATGGACATATTCTGGCACATGCCAACAGCACGGTGGCAACCAGGCACACTGTCATGCTGGGTGGCGTAGCCACACGTGCGGATGTGCGCGGCAAGGGCTTTTCTTCGGCTATTGTGTCGGAATTGTGCCGCCTGGTGCAGGCACGCCGGTTGCAGCCGTGCGTATACAGCAATGCACAGCCCGGGCATGATTTGTTTATGCGATTGGGTTTTGTGCTTCAGGATTACTGGGATACCTTGGAGCGACAGCACTGACGGGGGCAGAACGCAGGGAGGAGAAAAATATGGCAGAACGTATTGTAACACAATCGGACAATAACCCGATTCCTTCCTACGTGCCGATTTATAACCGGCTATATGCGGACATTGTAAGCGGAGTGTATCCGGTGGGAACACAGCTTCCAGGGGAAGCCGCATTGGCGGAAAAGTACGGCGTAAGCCGAAACACGCTTCGCCAGGCGCTTACCATCTTGAACGAAGACAGAATGATTCAGAAAAAGCAGGGTAAGGGAACATTTATTACCTATGACCCAAGCAGAAAATCCATCTTGGGCTGCCATGTAAACCCCGTGTTGGATTGTGCCCTGCAGGCAGTGGATGAGATCAAGATGTCCTATAACTATGGGCCGCCTACAGAAGTGGCCCAGAAGAAGCTTGGCATTCGTGCCAGTGACATCGTGATGGCCAGCGATAATATGTACCGCAGCGAAGGGCTTGTGGTAGGATACTCCTTTGTGCAGATCCCGGTGCGCTATATCAGTGCTTTCAATATCGATCTGAACGAGCAGGGGCAGGCAGATGTGCTTGTGAACCGGCGCATTTTTGAAGCAGCCGCAAAGGCATGCATCTCTGTAAAAGTAGTGGCGGCAGAAGAAAACGTGACGGGGTATCTTTCCATCCAGCCCGGGCAGCCGGTTCTATACATAGAAGATGTACTGATGGACCGGGACGGATCAGGGCTGGCACGATGCAAGTTTTATTTGAACCCCAATTTCTATGATGTGGAATTTGTTTTGTAGGGCCTGTGCTTTCCAGAAAGCGAAACTGTGCTATGAGGCGAAATGTTGGAAGGCAACGGTGCCAACGAAAACGTCCATGGCAAAAGGCAGACGGGTACGTTTCCCTTACTCACCATAGCAAAGGGGTTCCATTGCGAACCGAATATGTGTCAAACACAAAAGTGGCACCGCG
>CAMBHV010000093.1 GCA_945867255.1 uncultured Clostridia bacterium | reverse complement strand
TCCTGCCTTGTCTGCTCTAATTGAGCGCTTGTCTGCTGCATATCATCCAACAGCGCCTGTTGTTCCTCTGCCTGTTGTTCCAGCGTCTTTTTAGCCTGCACATATCCGTCCACCTGGGCTTTATTGGCCACAGAGATGCGGGTAAGGTTTTCTGCAAAGCGCATCATTTGAGAAATGTCACTTGCCCCCAGCAGCGCGGACAAACTGGACTGATAGCGAGTTTCATACATAGCCACAAGGCGCGCCTCGAATGCTTCGCGCCCATCCTCCAACTGCCGCTGTGCTGTCGCCAGCGATGCATTTGCAACATCCACTTCGCTTTTCTGTTGTTGTATCTGTTCGTTCAGCACATCCATCTGAGCAAGGATACTGTTTGCTTTTTCCTGGTACAAGCTTTTCATGGTGGCTGCGTCTTCCTGACGCTGTTCGGCCTGTTCTATCTTTTCCTGCACACGGTGCTGTTCCTCTTTCCATCTATCCAACTTTTCCTTCGGCGTTTCCGCCATGACCAAAAAGGTAACAGGAAGGCACAGAAAGGTTAGTACAAGAGCTGTTCCTTTTTTCCAAAAAGCTTTTCTTATGTGCATTCAGATACCTCCGTCTTCCCAATAAAGCTGCGGGTCTGCATATCCGTCGCGCCACACCAGTTCAAAGTGCAATGCGTATTGCCCGCCGCACAGTTCCGCTTTTCCAGAAAACCCAAGCAGCTGCCCTTTATTTACACTTGTGCCATCTTCAATACCATCCGCCAAGCCGGACAACCCCATATACAGCGTATGAAATGTCTCATGCCGCACACCAATGGCCGGCTCGCCGCCCTGCTCTGCCAAAAACACGGTGCCATCGTTTGCTGCGTACACTGGCGTACCTTCAGGCGCAGCGATATCGATGCCATTGTGCTGCGGTTGCGTACCAGCTACAATATAATACCCTTGTATCACCTGTGAGCACCCCGGCACCGGCCAGGCGATCTGTAGATCTTCCGCTTCAGCCGAACCGGTTTTCATTTCTCGCGTCCACCGCGCAAACTCTTCTTTCGCCTGTTCGTATTGCATTTGCAGCCCTTTTTGCCCAACCACAGTTGACGCGTTTGATATGTCCTGCCCGCTTTGTGCATTCTGCTGTTGCTGGCGCAATGCAGTCATCTCGGCAGTGAGCTGTGCAAGACGGGCCCAATCCGGCTCTCCGGCAGGTTGCACCGCGCTCAGATACTGCATCGGATCCATCCATTCCCCGTTTGCCCACAATCCAAACAGCAGCCCATTCTCTGATGTTTGGGTAGATGCGATCAATTGGCCAGCCGACACTTCCTGCCCCATCTCCACATAGGTTTCTTCGCACTGCGCATAAAATGAATATCCACTGCCGTCACCGTGATACAGCACCACGGTATTTCCGTATTTCCCGGCCTGTTCAGCTGAAAGGCCCAGGGTATGAACAGTAGTTACGATACCATCGCGTACAGCTACCACCGGCGTATGTTCCGGCGCTTCGATTCTCACGCCTACACCGCCCGGTTCAAATACAGATGTCAATTTTCCATACTCCGGTACGGGCCAAGTCCAGTTACCGTCTTCCCATGCCGAAAGATCCGTATCCTCTTTTGCAACAGCAACAGGGGCTGCCCCCGCCACAAACAGGCTGGCAGCCATCACCAAACATATGGCGCACATCACAAGGCCTGGCGAACGCCGGCGCGCATCCGGTTCTACCATACGGGAGAATCGTTCTTTCAACGTGTGCGGCCTGCCGCAGAAATTCAGTGCCAACACACCCTGTATCCTGCCTCGCTTTAAGGTGTCCAGTACTGCTTCTCCATATGCCACTCTATATTCCATAGGTCGGCTCTCCAACACGCTTTCATCACAGGCAAGTTCCATATCACGGCGTGCCGTACGCACCATCCAATATACAGCCGGGTTAAACCATTGCACCGCATTTGCCGCAAGCATCAAAAATACAAACAGTATGTCCCTGGCCTCACGATGCCCGGCCTCATGTTCCAGCACATATGGCAATTCTCCCGGGCCCACATCGGCAGGCAGATATACCGCCGGGCGCCAGAAGCCAGCCAACATCGGGCTGACCAGCCCATCTACACGGTAAACTTGCGTTTTTCTTCCAAAAGCCAACCATACCGCACTGCATACGTCACTGTCCATTTCGCGCACCCGCTGGTTGCAAAGCCGCACAAAAAACAGTGCATACGCCCCAGCATGAAATGCGAGAAAGAGCATCACACCGGCGGCCCATACATAGGGGGCTGCCACGCTGATCTCCTGCCAAGTGAGCGGGGCCCTGCCTCCGTTCTGTACGGGCTGGGCCAGTGCGCCCTGTTCACCGTCAGCCTCTATCAGTGCCAGGGCAGAATCGTCAGGCTGATATCCCGGTTCCTGTGTGGAAGAGGGCGCAGCAAACCCCACATGCACGGGCGCCGCCGGTAAACTGATATTCACTGGAATCGCCAGCCGCAATGCCAGCACAATCCATATAAGGCGAAAACTGCGTGCAGAGATAGAACGCCTGCCCCATATTTTTCGCACACCCATAAAAAGCAACACAAGAAGGCTTGCCCAAGGCGTTATGGAAGCCACAGCTTGTACCGCACCCATCATAACTGCCATCACAAATTCTTGCCTGCCTTGCGCAAAATATCTTCCAGTTCAGCAATGTCCGCGCCGGAAAGCCCCTCATCCTGAACCAGTGCCGCTACCAGTTTTTTTACGGAATTCCCATAAAAGCGGCCCAACATATGCTTGGTTTCGCTGCGCCGGTACTCCTCCTCAGAAAGAAGCGTCCGGTACAGTGTAAACCTGCCCTGCCGCGTTTCTTCCACAAGCCCTTTTTCCACAAGCCGCCCCAACACCACTTTCAGCGTAGAGGCTGTCCATGTACGGCGCGCCTGAAGTTCTGTCAAAATGCACGATGTGCGCACGGGCTGTTCCAGCGTCCACAACGTCAGCATAACATCCAGTTCGGCATCTGGAAGTTTTGGCACCTTTTTCATCTTATACGCCGCCTTTCATCTACATATGTCATTGAATTGAGCCTATCATATAAATCTACAAATGTCAACGAAATATCCCCGTCTGCCATAAAAAGCCCCGGCTATTTTCAAAGCACATTCCTCTGCGTTCCTGCATATGGCCGAAAAAGAAAAGGTGTAAAGCGCGTTCAGCACTTCACACCTTGACAAATTTACACTTTTCTATGAAATGATTGCTATCGTGCAGGCAGGAAAAGGCATTTCCTCAATCAGGGTAACACTGATATATTTTTGTGCACGCCCTACGATTGCAAACTGTACGATTCAACGTACACCCGAAATATCTTTGATGGCTTCCCCTGCCATAATCAAACCCGCCACCCCCGGCACATAGCTGACGGATGCGGGTGCAGGGCGGCCAGCTGTTCCCTTTTCTTCGCCCGGCATACACGGCGTACGCGCCATTTCGGTACTGTACACCACTTTCAGGCGCGGCACACCCCGTTTTTTCAGCTCTCTCCGAAGAACACGTGCCAGCGGGTCCGTATGAGTAGAAAACAAATCCGTCACTGTAAAAGCAGATGCATCCAGTTTGTTGCCACATCCCATAGCGCTAATGATGGGCACACCTGCGCTGTGCGCACGCACCGCCAGCTCTAACTTAGCCGCCACCGTATCCACCGCATCCAAAACGTAATCGTATGCATCCAGCGGCCAGGACTCTGCCGTTTCCGGCAAATAAAACACACGGTTGGCATATACGCGAATAGTGGGGTCAATCTGGCAGATATGTTCGGCAAATGCTTTCACCTTGGGCATACCCAGTGTGTTTTGCATCGCACACATCTGCCGGTTTAAATTAGAAGCCGTGAACACATCTGCATCAAACAGACTAAGTGTTCCTACCCCTGCACGCGCCAAGGCCTCAACGGCATAGCCACCCACACCGCCCAAGCCAAAGATGGCAACATGTGCGCTTTTCAGGCGTTGCACTCCAGATTCTCCCAACAGTTGCGCTGTACGCAAATCGCGTTCTTCCATATGAAAGCCTCTTTTCCGGGCAAAGCAGCCATGCGCGCCCTTTTCCGCCCGGCCCATGCCAGAAATTCTTTGGGGCCATTATACCGTGTGTCTTCGTTTTTCGTCAACTGTACATCACCGCCATATCAGGGCGGTACCCGGCATAACAGCCGTGACGCCAAGACCTACTTCCGTGTTGAAACCGCCATCTCATCGTCGGGTTTGCACTTTGCAAGCTTCTTCAAAGTCATCCAAGTTCTTCTATTGACATTTCAAAATTTTATTTTATACTTAGTTATACTAATTATTATTAAAACGAAAGGAGGAGATGTGTGTTATGGAAAGCCGCTTTGCCCACCAGATGAAAAAAGGCGTGCTGGAGATGCTAGTGCTGGACCTTGTGTGCAAACAGCCCGGGCACGGATACGAACTGATTCACCGGCTTGCAGCGCGATCAGAGGGATTTCTGCGAACCAAAGAAGGTACGTTGTATCCGATTCTATACCGACTGGAGGACGACGGATTTATTGTTTCCAGTTGGCAGACAAGCGGTACGGGGCGGGCTGCACCCAAAAAGATCTATACTGCAACGCCATCCGGCCGCAGCGCATTGCTGGCTATGCAAGCCGAGTGGCAGGCTTTGTGCCGCTGCGTGCAGGTTTGCACATCTTCACCAGAGGAGGGTAAGGCAAATGTTTCGACGCAACATGGCTCAGGGGCATGAAAAAAGCAGTACTTCTCAGTTGCTTTCATTTGTGTTTCTGGTGGTATTGATTGCCGTGGTGGTCCGGCTGGGCGCACCTGGCCTTACACCCGAGCAACCGCACGACGAGGCAAGTATCGCCGCCATACCTTACACACTCTCCGGGCAAAGCGATGCCTGGAAACTGACGGTTCGTGTGGAAAAGGCGGATGAAGAAACCGCCGCCCCATATCAGGCTGCGGCAGATGAGTTAAAAGGCAGCGATGACATAATCGGTTATGAAGAAGCGTTGGCCGCCGTGCCACTTTACAAGGCAATATTCACTGTGGAATATCTTGGCGAGGATGCCGGGCAGCTCAGCAATATATCTCTGGACTTCGCCCCCGATACAGATTACCGTGCACAGATTCGACGCACTCGTAATGATACCGGGGATTTTGACGGCCTCGTCTTGGGTCAAAAGCCCATCATGACACTATATTATCCGCAGAATGTTTCTATTGCCGGGCGCATCCCACCGATTGGCGAAACTTATGAGGCCCGCATCAAAACTGATCATGGCACCGATACGATTTCTCTTTCCTTTCAGCAGGAGGCAACGTCATGAGCAAACATTTCTCTTCGGGTTTTCTCCCCCCCATTAAGCGATATGTCAATGCGATAGAGCGCAGCCTTCATCTTCCCTGGAAGGAAAAAGCGCGGATCATGAGCGATATCGCCACCACGATTCAGGCGCGCCGTGAGGCAGGTGAAAGTGATGACGCCATTATGGCCGCCATGGGCACGCCACAGGCTGTTGCCGCCCCCTTTAACCAAACATTTGTCGGACAGTATAAAGGTAGTGCGTGGCGTTTTGTCTGGTTAACACTGGCTTTGATATGTATATTTTCCACAGTGGGCGTGCTGATTTATGCCGCGGGCCTTACAGATGGCACCACCCTGGTGTTTGGAATTTTAGGTTCAGTTCAACCCATTTCAGGGGCTGGCATCATTGGCGGCGCTGATGGTCCTACTGCGGTTTTTGTTACGGCCGGTCCCAGCCTTTTCACCCTGTGGCCGCTGGACATGCTGACCTGCGCGATTTCGCTTTTATCGTTGTACTTTCTGTGCCGCTCAAGAGGAACACACGGCCCCAGGCACTTTCGCATCGCGCGCATCCTGGCCGGTATTTGCGCAGGGCTGTTTTGCATTCGGTTCTTTTTCACATTGGCAGTACATTCGCTATCGGGTGGCGCCCCTTCCAGCCTGGCTGGAATGTTTCTTTCACCCTCATTTATTTTGACCGCTGTATCCCTTGCGTTCGTGATGTGGCGCACGCCGGAAAAAAGACATACCAGAACAGGAGGACAACTGATATGAGCGAACGAAAACGAACCGCTCTTATATT
>CAMBHV010000092.1 GCA_945867255.1 uncultured Clostridia bacterium | reverse complement strand
CTCGCACTGGAGCGCGCCCCCCGCGCCTCACTCTTGTGCAGCAAATCACCATTACGGGCAGGCACGCAAAGATCAACAGTGTGAGAGGAACATTGGTGCGTGCCAGGATCACGAACGAAACGGTGCCTTTCAGCGCGGCAATAAAAAATTCCTCCGGACAATGATGGGCGAATTCTGTTACGTCGAACAAATCGTTTGTAAGCCGTCCCATAATTTGCCCTACTTTGGTGTTGGCAAAATAGGCGTCGGAAAGGCGCTGCAAATGAGCAAATGCATCGCGGCGCATATCGGTCTCGATGCGCGCGCCCATTACGTGCCCTGTGTTTTGCATAAAATAGTTTGCCGCTGCATCCACGATACGCAGCACAAAATATATAGCCCCCACCTGAAGAATAAAAGTGAGCGTCAGGCTGGAAAGATCCTGTGTGGCACGGTTGGTGATAGCGCGTAACATAAGCGGCAATACCAGTTCACACAGTGTGGTAAGCCCCGCACACACAAGGTCAAATGCCAAAATGCCTTTATATCGCATCAGATAGGGAAGAAACCTCCGCAAAAGTGGCGGTTGGGGCTGGGAGGCAGAGATAGATTGCATGAAAATTCGCTCCGTCATTCCAAATTGGCCCGAAGGCGGTATCGTGTTACACTTGGCCGTATTCGCTTAGCAAACGTCCCACAGTTTCTGTGAGAGATCCACATAATAGCGGTGAGGGTTTTCAAAGCGTTTTACTTCGTCCCACAATGTATCCACCTGCTGTGCGCAATAGGTGCGGATCTCTTTCAACGGCGGGTTTTCATAAATGCGGCGTCCCTCTATATATATGGGCACGTTCAATTTACGCACACAGATATTTTCAAATGTGCGCTTTTTCCACGTTTGCACAGGGTCGAACAATGTAAGCCCATTCTCCGCATCTACGGTTTCGTCCCACATGGTAATATAATCAGCCACAGCTTTCCCGGTGTCTTTGTCATACAAACGGTACAGATTTTTCAGATGTGGAGTGGTGATTTTTTCAGCGGTTTCACTGATCTTGATCTTAGGAATATAAACGCCGTTTTCTTTGACAGCGGCCAGTTTGTATACACCGCCGAAAACAGGGGCGCTTTTGGAGGTGATCAGGTTTTCTCCGATACCAAAGGAATCTACTTTTGCCCCCTGCAGGATCAGATCTCTTACAATATACTCATCCAGCGAGTTCGAGGCGCAGATACCACAATCTTCATATCCGGCGGCGTCCAGCATTTTGCGAGCTTTTTTCGAAAGATAGGCAATATCGCCAGAATCGATGCGAATTCCCTTGGGGCGAATGCCACGAGGTTTGAGCACCTCATCAAACACACGAATCGCGTTTGGCACACCACTTTTTGTAACGCTGTAAGTATCTACAAGAAGTGTGCAATTATCTGGATACAACTCAGCATAGCGGCGGAACGCCTCATACTCTGTGGGGAACATCTGTACCCAGGAGTGAGCCATCGTGCCAAGCGCGGGGATGCCGTATGCTCTGTCTGCCAGAACACAGGCTGTGCCTACCGCGCCTCCGATGTAGGCGGCGCGTGCGCCCAACACAGCGGCGTCGTACCCCTGCGCCCGGCGGGAACCAAATTCCATCACGGCACGCCCTTCGCTGGCACGTACGATGCGGTTGGTTTTTGTGCAAATCAGGCTCTGATGATTAAATGTAACGAGAAGCAGTGTCTCGATCAGCTGGGCTTCAATGGCGGGCCCTTCCACGATAACAATGGGCTCACCCGGGAACACCGGTGTGCCTTCTGGAATGGCCCACACATTGCAATGAAACTGAAAATGGCGCAGGTAATCCAGAAATTCTTCGGAAAAACATCCCTTGGAGCGAAGATAGGCAATGTCACCGTCATCAAAGTGCAGTTCGTCAATCACTTCGCAGAACTGTGCCAAGCCCGCCGCAATGGCAAAGCCGCCATCATCCGGAATGGTGCGAAAGAACATGTCGAATACACCAATCTTATCTGTGTATCCGCTGTCGAAATATCCACCTGCCATAGTCAACTCGTAAAAATCCATCAACAGGGTCAGGTTGCGTGCTTCACTGATGTCTTTCATGATAATCTCCCTCTTTGTTTTGATGCGATGCCAGTCGGGCTACGATCAAATGAATGAAACGCTGAAAGTTTTTGATATATTATGATAAGTTGGGTGGTGGGCGTGAGCCGGGGCGGGCTTGCGGGCGGGAATTTTGAGAAGAAGGGGGCCTGCGGCGTGCACGCCGCTTTTTTTCATCGTGCAAAAGCCAGGCATAAAGCCCCGCGTAAAACAGGAAAAACAGCGTAGTCAACACATAGACTACACACATATAGGTACTGGTAAAAAAAGCCTTCAAACGGGAGAAAAAGTATAAAACGGGGTTTAAATCGACATCTTCTGCAGCCAGAAGGTCCACCGTTCCAATCACTTCACCGGAAAGGGAGACCGTTACAGTTCCTATTTTATCGCCTTTTTTAATGGGTGCTTCTACGCTTTCCGGCACGTCAAATGTCTGTTGTAGTGCGTCATCGCTGTCATTAGGCAAAATCGTGGCCAGATCATCTGCCGGCACAAGTGCCAAAGTATCGGTTTCAGAAGAATGTGTTACCTTTACCTCATGGATGGGTGTTTGCGTGGAAAGAGTAGGCCGGACAGAAAAAGAAGAAAAGATCCAGTCATACAGTGTGGCGGTATCATGGAAAGAAAGAGCATATCCATCTTCTGCAGGTTCCCATGGGCAACCCAGCACCACGCCGATGAAGCTTTCGCCGGCATCGTTCACTGCGGCGGATACAAAATTTCGCCCGGCGTCGTAGGTAGAGCCCGTTTTGATACCCTTAATATAGGAACGGTACATGCCTTCAGAGGATTCCTTGAGCATGGCGTTCGAATTTGTGATAAAGTAAGCGGCATTGGCGTTTTGTTCCGGGAACTCGGGCGTGGTGTGCTTATTGGTAAGAGGCATCCAATATATCGATGTGCCCACCACAGTGCGGAAAATTTCATGCTTCCAGCACTCCTGCGCAATCAGGAAGATATCATGCGCGGTGGAGTAATTCCCTTCGTCCATGTCGGCAAGGCCATTTGCACTGGTGAAATTTGTATTGGTGCATCCCAATTCGGCGGCGCGGGCATTCATGAGGGCATAAAAGTTGTTCATGTCGCCGTTGCCTAAAAAATACCCCACATTTTTGGCTGCCTCGTTGGCACTGGGAAGCATCATGGCATACAGAAGATCAATGGCGCGCACTTCCTCGTTAGGCAGGATATCTGCGTTGGAGGCCTGAGGATCTGTGATTTCTTCTGTATAAAGCGCAGTGCCGCCTGAAATATATGTGCCCTCCAGATCTTCTACATTTTCCATCAGAAGCAGGGCTGTCATCAACTTGGTAAGGCTGGCCACACTACGCTTCTCATCCGCATTTTGTTCATATACGCACAGGCCGGTATCCAGGTTTACAATATATACACTTTGCGCGGAAAGCTGAGTGCCTTCGGGCAGCGAAAAACCTGCAGCGCTGGCCGAAGGGACCGGCACCGTAAGCACGATCAGGGCGATCATCACGCAGGCAAGGCATCGTTTCATGGCGTTCTTCTCCAAAAAGCAGGGTCTATAACAGGATGTGCTGTATCTGGCATATCTACCAGAAGCACAGCAAAATATTTTTGCAATACAGCACAAAAGCACTGCATACAACACACAGATGGCAAGCCACCTGCAGGTAAAAATATTCTTTTTTAGTATACCAGATTCCAAGTGTGATTTCAAAGTTTTGCAGCCTTACAAAAGGCAGGTTTCACAAAATAAGCGGGCCCTCTTTTCAGATACTTCTGAAAAGAGGGCCCGCTTTCAGCAATTTGTGTCTTATAATGAATAATTTGCTTTTGGCAAAACGCCTGATTCAAGTGGTTATTCTCCAATGATCTCGATAAAAAATGTGCGCTGCTGAACGCCGTCAAATTCAGCCAGGTATACATCCTGCGCCATTCCCATCACCAGTTTGCCGTCAATCAGCGGAATGACACAATGGTTGCCTACCAGCATGGATTTCAAATGCCCGGGGGCATTGCCGCCAATGGCGCCATAGCTGGGGAGAAAATGAGAATGCGCGTAGTCCTTGTGCAGGGGAACCAACTCTTCCAGAGTGGTTTCAATATCTTTCTCTAGGCAAGGCAGGCTTTCGTTTACCATGATGCCGGCCGTAGTGTGGGAAAGAATGACATAGACAACGCCGTTTTTGATTTTGGATTGTGCAGCAAATTGGCGCACATCATCGGTGATTTTGATCAGTTCGAATTCTTTCGTGGAGCATTTTTTCACTTTTGTAAATTCAACCATTGCCGTTTACCTCCAGGCCTAGGAATCTTACAGCGTTTTCACCCAGAATCTTTGCCAGAGTCTCTTCTGAGAAGGGCTGGTATTCCAAACCGCGTTTGATGCGCGCAGGGCGGAAACGAGGGTTGTTGGAACCGAACAGAATTTTATCGGCGATATTGTGCTCGACCCACAAGGGCCCCATCAGTTTGAAAAACAGCTGTTCAAAGAACTGCTCGGGGCAATCCATATAACAGCAGGCCGTATCAGCATATACATTTGGATATTTCAAAATAATAGCGGCTGTTTCTAATACCCACGGGAAGCCGAAATGTGCCAGATTGATACGAAGCTGTGGGTAGCGCACGGCAATTTCTTCGAACACTTCCGGATGAGAGTATTTCAAAAGAGTATTTGGCTGCCAGGACATTCCGCAGTGAAACGTAATAGGCACATTGTAAGAAAGGCACAGCTCGTAAATAGGGAAAAATTTCGGATCATTCGGATAGAACTGCTGCTTTGCCGGGTGCAGTTTCAGCCCGCGCAGCTTTAATGTGCCGAATGCGTAGCGAAGAATCTCCAGTGCGTCCGGGCGGTTTGGATCCACAGTGGCAAATCCAATAAAGCGTGTAGGGTCCAACGCGACAATGCGGCTAATCTCTTCATTGGATAAAACATCTCCACCCTCCGCAGCGCAATCTTCTCCCAGCAGAACCAGCTTATCTACCCCGGCAAAAGCCATCTGCTTTTCTACCAGCTCCAGGGGGAACGGGCTCATCAGGTCATATCCCATCACGCCTTTGCGAAGAGAGACTCGTTTTGGATCTCCGCAAACGGGCTCATAAAATGCGGGATGCACATGTACATCGATCACCATAGGAAACACCTCTTGCTTAAATTCAAATGAAAAATCGCCTTTGGTTGTATTTAAGATGTCTTAAATATAAGATAACGGCAAATTACAAAAAAGTCAAGAGAATGGGGTGCGGATTTTTGAGATTTGTAAAAGGCATTGTAAAATCTCGGGACCGGCGTAAAGGAGGGAACCCCAAAACAAAAATACATATAAGACAAAAAAGATAATAATAAATGAAGAAAACTGTAAAAATAGAGCGATTTTTGACGGAGAATATTGTCATATTATAAAAAATATGCATCAAAATCAGTGCGAACCTACAATGTTTTGGGAAATTGGCAATAAGGCATAATACAACTGTTGACACACAAGAGATTCTATTATATGATACAAAAAACAACAAATTGTAATTAAGATGTCTTATACAGGAGAGAAATCAGAAGAGCGTTGAAAACATGAAAATTTTGGGCTTGCCCAAATATGATAAGGAGGAATACAACTGATGAAAAGGAAACTTGCAGCCGCCCTTTTAGCAGCGATGATGCTGGCAATGTCTCTGGTTGGATGTGGTTCATCCGGCAATTCGCAGACGACGAGCAGCACCACACCGACATCTGCCTCGTCTGCAGATGATGGCAAAAAAGTGCTTACCATCGCACAGGGCGGGGACATCACCACGTTCGATATGCAGAACCACAACAACGGTGTCACGGGCGCAGTGCTTGGCAACTTCAGCCACGGGCTGATTGAGCGTGCCGATGAGGACAACGCTTGGGTGTGTGTGCTGGCCGAGAGCTATGAGACGATCGACGACAGCACTTGGGAGTTCAAGCTGCGCGACGATGTCACTTGGCACAATGGGGATCCGTTTACGGCAGAGGATGTCAAATGGACATTGGAACGTGTGGCAACCGATGAATCTCTGGCAGAAAACCACATCTTTTCCGTAATCAAAG
>CAMBHV010000091.1 GCA_945867255.1 uncultured Clostridia bacterium | reverse complement strand
TGATGCAAAGCTATGCTGCGCGCCATAAAGCGGTGATCCCCGGGCCCAGTGCAGTGAACACGCTGCAGTATGTGAATACGGTGCTGCTGGGTGCGGAAGACCTGTTCCCTGTGGGCAGTGTGCAGTTGCACGGCATCAAAACGTTTGAAAAAGAGCGTATCGACCTTGCCATTTTGTATGCCGCCAGCGTGCTGGAATCCAATTGCGAAACGCTGCGCGATATTTTCATGGCTATTTTGCAGAACGATAAAAAGCTGCTTTTGCCTGTGGAGGGCGTGAAGCAGGAGGCCGGCTATGGCTTCACCGCGTGGGTGGACCACAACCGTGTGATTCTGGGCAACCGTGCGATGATGGCGCGCCACGATATTGAGCTGCCCAGCATGGATTACGAGAACCGCTATACGAAAAACGGTGCGCGCGCGGCCATTTACCTGGCCGTGGCGGGCAAATTGTACGGGATGTTCCTTGTGAGTTATCTGCCCAACCGCAAAGCGGCCTCCATTCTGGAACAGCTTACCGGAAGCGGCACCAGCGTGATCATTCGCTCCAGCGATTTCAACGTCACCAGCGAGCTGGTGGCCGCCACTTACGGCGTGCCCCGTAATATGGTGAAAGTGCTGACGCAAACGGAGTGCGATTTGCTGGAAACAGAGACGGCCTATCGCCCCGAGAGCGAAGGCGTGCTGATCCACTCCGGCTCGTGTGCGTCGTTTTTGGGCGGCCTGCGCGCGGCGCTGTGCGCGGCGCAGGGCGAACATATGGCGCGCTTGGTACAGGCGGCGGCCATCATTCTTTCGGCGCTGCTGGGCGTTATTTTGTCCTTTGCGGCCGGCCTGGGCGCGCTGAGCCTGGGCGCCGTGCTGGCGTATCAGGTAGCCTGGTGCGTGCTGACGCTGGCGTTGCCGGTGCTGAAAAAACCTTAGCCCTGTGCAGCAGCGGCCCAATCAGAAATAGCCGCCTGTGCTGTAAAAGGAAAAGCGGCCCTGTGTAAGCCCGGTATAGAAAAATGAATATCTCCTTCCGCCTTAAGCGGTATGGCGCAAAAAGCGGCGCAGGAAAAGGCCGCCTTTGCACGGCTGCAGCGTCAAACCACCTTTCTAACCATTAAGGGTGCCTTTGATGCTTTGCCTTGCAACCGCATCAAAACCGGCCCTTTTCTGGGGTATACCGTTCCGATACAAGATGTTTGGATGGAGAAGTAGAAAAAGCGGCCCCTCAAGCCAACAAAGCTTGAGGGGCCGCTTTGAATGTTTAACATGCTAAAATTCCGTGCCAGAACCGTCGGGATATGATGCTGGTGCGCCTTGGCAATAGAGCCGCTCTGTTCCGGAAAGAGACCCTTCAACAGGAAACATAGCCCCTTACGCGAAAGATGGGGGGTATTCACCGCACGTTTGGCACGGCAACCGTATATCAGATAAGAGTGCCGTCATGGCAGGCACTGCATTCGCAGCATGTGGTATTGTGGAAGCTTTCCATGGAGTGATCATATTCCGCATGGCATGCAGGGGCGGCAAGCTACGATGGTTTCTTAACACGTAATATTTGATATGCCACTGTGCCACATATCCTGCGCGGTGGCAGGTTTCGGGCATTGCCAACAGAAAGCATGATGTATAGGCGCAGCAAAAAGGCCGGCATCCGTAAAATGACGCAAATCTGCTTTCCATTCTCTTTATGGAATTTACCATTCCACCATGGTATGGTTGCCCTCCTGCGCGGCGGCGCGCAGGGCGCTTTCTTCGCCGCTGAGATGAAACGTCCCGCCCATGCCTTACCACTGCAGGGCCAGGGGGCCGGAACTGCCGTAACGCACCAGTGTGCAGTCGTTTTCCAGGGCTTCCGGCTGTTCCCATCCGCTGAGCTGTGAGGCGTCCTGGTTCCAAAATGCAAGGGTGAGCGCCTTTTCGCCCGTGCCGTAGATGGCGGCCAGAGATTCGATGTTCTCGGCCGATACCTCTACGGTAAACGGCTGCTGAGGAATGCTGCCCTTTTGGCACTCGCGCGCCAGCGCATTGTCGGATGCGGAAATTTCAACCTGCGTCAGGGCCTGCCCATTCACCGTTTCGGGCAGCCGCATGGTGGGGTATATGGCCTGCACCCCGGCAAGGCTTTGAAAGGGGATATCGGCGCCGCTCACCTCATAACAGGTGCCCTCGTGTTCCAGCCCCACGTGCATGTTGTAGGCAAAGGTATCGCCGTATGTCTCATCACGCAGGGCAATCAGTGCGTCCAGCGTTTGGCTGATGTCCTACATTTCCTGTAACTTCTCCATATGGGAGGAGGCGTCGGCCTCCGAGGCGGGGCCGGATAACGCAGAGGCCGCGAAGCCTTGCGAAGCAGAGCCGGGCGCCGCGGCGCTGCACCCGGCAAAAAGGATGCAGCACAACATGCAAAGGAAAACGGACATTTGCCGGGAAAGATACATAATATCACCTTTTCTGTATGTCAGAGCCTGTTTGATATACACTTCCTTCGCGGGCAAACACATACAACAAGCTGCTTTTGCCCGCAAGAGCCCCATATTACACGGGTTACTCCGCAATGGGGTAAAAATCTCAGAATGAAAAAATCTTTTATGGCTACCCATTTATGAACGAAAAACCGGCAGGGGAGAGAAACCGGGCATCCAGGCAGATAGAGCTTACTTCTGTTCTTGTTCACAGCAAAAGAACGCTGTGCCATACAAATGCGGAATGAAAAGGAAGTTCCTGGTTTTAATATAATGTGGCACTCATAAAGAATCAATATATTTCAAGTATTTTGGAATCTTGCTGTAAAAAAGAAAATATCGTTGGGTAAAACAGCGAATACCGTTAGATAAAACAAAAATCCCTCGCCTTTGGGCTTTTGCCCAAAGGCGAGGGATTTTTACAAACGGAAGGTTGCTTTGCGCCCGCTCAGGCACGGAACGTGCGCTGGGCCTCGCTGCGGTACTGGTGCGTATAAAGGCTGTAATAACGGCCCTTTTGGGCCATCAGTTCTTCGTGGGTGCCCGCCTCGGCAATGCGCCCCGCGTCGATCACCAGAATCTTGTCCGCCGTGCGCACGGTGGAAAGCCGGTGCGCCACCACAAAGCTGGTGCGGCCTTTCAGAACCGTCTGGATGGCGTTTTGGATCAATTGTTCGGTTTCCGTGTCGATGCTGGAGGTGGCTTCGTCCAGCACGAAGATGCGCGGGTCTGCCACCAGCACGCGTGCAAAGCACACAAGCTGCTTTTGCCCGGTGGAAAGGCGGCCGCCGCCCTCGCCCACCTGCGTGTCGTAGCCCTGCGGCAAAGCGGAAATGAAATTGTGCGCGGCACATAGTTTGGCGGCGCGCACCACGTCCTCCATGGTGGCGTCCGGCCGGGCAAAACGGATGTTGTCCGCAATGGTGCCGCTGAACAGGTGCGGCGTTTGCAGCACATAGCCCAGCGCCGCATGCAGCCAGCCCTGGCTGCGGGTGCGGTAATCTGCTCCGTCGATGCGCACGCAGCCCTCGGTGGGCTCGTAAAAGCGGCACACAAGGTTCACGATGGTGCTTTTCCCCGCGCCGGTTTCGCCCACCAAAGCAATGGTCTGGCCGGGCTGCACGGTGAGGTTGAAATGCTCCAGCACGCGCTCGCCCGTTTTATAGCGAAAGCCTACGTCGCAAAATTCCACCTTGCCCTGAATAGGCGGCCAGTTTTCCTTGCGCGGGGCGAACACCGTGCCGAAACGGGCCGTTACTTCGGGCGTGTCCACAATATCGGGCTTTGTATCCAAAAGGTCGATCACACGCTCGGCCGAAGCCTGCGCGGCCTGCATTTCGGCCAGAATATTGGCAAGCTGCTGGATGGGGTCGAACAGCTGGGTGGTGTAGCTGATAAAGGCGGCCAGGGTGCCGAAATTCAGCACGCCGGCAAGCACAAGGCCGCCGCCGCGCACAAGGGCCAGCGCGGTGGAAATGCTGCCCAGGTTCAACACCAGGGGCACAAACAGCGCACTCCACAGCGCGGCGCGCACGCTGGCGCGGCGCATGGTGCCCGTGAGGGCAAAAAACTCTTCGCAGCTGGCCTGCTCGCGCACCAGCGTTTTTGTGGTGACAGCACCCATTATGCCCTCGTTAAAGGCGGCGGTGATGCGGCTGTTTGCCGCACGCACCACGCGCTGGTGGCGCAAAATGCGCCGCTGAAAAAACACGCACAGCACGGCCAAAAGCGGCGTGATGCACAGCACAAGCAGCCCAAGCCGCCAGTTCATGCCCAAAAGCACCGCTACAATGCCGGCCACGAAAAAGCCGGACCAGCACAGGTCCACCAAACTCCAGGCGATCATGTCGGAAAGGCGCGCCACATCGGAACCCATGCGCGCCATCAGCCAGCCCACGCTGGTGGTGTCATAAAAGCTGAAACTCAGTTGCTGCAGATGGGCAAAGGCATCCTGGCGGATATCGTAACAGATGTTCATTTCCAGCCGCCCGGCCCCGCGCACAAACAGAAACACCCCGGTGCCCTGCACGGCAATGACGGCGGCATATAACAGCGCAAAGGCCCAAAGCCCCTTTGTGGTGCCGCCTTCGATGAAATGGTTGATGGCATAACGCGTCAGCTGCGGGTACAAAATATCGATGGCAGACACCACCAGTAATACGCACGCAAGGCGCGCCACATCTTTCTTACGGCGCATGGCGTAGGCAATAAGGCGCTTCCAAACGCGCAGGTCGATCTTTTCGTTTTGGTATTCGCGCTGATCCAGCGGTTTTGTGATCACGTCCACGTTCAGCGCCCCCTTTCCTGCGGTGCATCGTCCAGTTCGGCCTGCAGCTGGCACACGCGTCGGTACATGCCTTCCTCGCGGCACAGGGTTTCGTGTGTGCCCATCTGCACGATGCGCCCGCCATCCATCACCAAAATCAGGTCGGCCCGGCGCACAGTGGCAATGCGGTGGCTGATCAGCAGCATGGTGCTGCCGTGCCTTTCGCACAATGCATCACGAATGGCGGCGTCCGTCTCGGCGTCCACCGCGCTGAGGGAATCGTCAAACACCAGAATAGGTGCAGGGCACAGCAGAGTGCGCGCAATGGCTACACGCTGTTTTTGCCCGCCCGAAAGGGTGACGCCGCGCTCGCCCACCACGGTGTCGTAGCCGTGTTCAAAGCTTTCAATCACGTCGTGCACGCTGGCCGTGCGCGCGGCGGCAGTGATATCCGCCTTTGCGGCGCCGGGCCGCGCGATGGCAATGTTTTCGCCAATGGTGCGGCTGTAAAGAAAAGGTTCCTGAAGAACAAGGCCCACATTGCGCCGCAAGTGGTGGCGCTCGATGTCGTTCACATCCACACCCGAAAGACGCACGTGGCCCGAGGTGGCCAGATACAACCGTTGCAGCAGCTGCACCAGCGTGCTTTTGCCCGAACCCGTGGTGCCAAGGATGCCCACCGTCTGCCCCGGCTGCACGCAAAAGCTGATATGTTGTAAAACGGGCACGCCGTCGCCGTAATCGAAACATACATCGTCAAACTCGATACTGCCATCCAGCGCGGGTGTAAGTGCTTTGCCGGGTTCTGCTTCGGCCGGGGCGCATAAAATGTCTTCCAGGCGCGTCAGGGCCACGTCGGCCTTGCCGAGGTCTGCCAATACACGCCCCAGTTGGCGCATGGGAAACGTGAGCATGGAAGTGTAGGCGGCAAACAGCATCACCTGGCCAAGCGTGAGCTGCCCGTTTGCCGCAAACCATACCCCGCAACACAAACTGAGGGCAATTTGAAGGTAACCCAGCGTATCGGTAGCACCCCAAAACAGCCCCATCAAGGTGTTCAAATGGTTGATAGTACGCCGAAATGCCTCATTTTTCTGGGTGAAGGCATCCATTTGTGCACGTTCGGCCGCGAAGGCCCGTACCACGCGCATGCCGGTAAGGTTTTCCTGAATGATTGTGGAAAGCTCGCCTTCGGCCTGGTCTGCTTTCAAAAAGCGTGCCTGCACACGGCGAAAGTACACAAAGCTGGCCGCAATCAGAAAGGGGAAAAAGCACGAGGAAAGCACTGTCATGCGCCCGCTGATGGGAAGCATGATGGCAAAGGCCGTTATGGCCATGCAAAGGGTGCGCACCACCTGTACCAGCTGCATCTGTACAAAACGGCGCACCGTTTCCACGTCGCTTGTGCAGCGCTGAATAATATCGCCGGTTTGTACATTTTTGTAATAGGAATAAGGGACGGCCTGCAGATGTTCAAACAGCCTGTCACGCAGGCGCTTGG
>CAMBHV010000090.1 GCA_945867255.1 uncultured Clostridia bacterium | reverse complement strand
GCACCTTCCATATCGCAGATCATCCAAAATTCTGATTTTCCGCACTATGTGCCAAACTGTAAAACAAAATGCCCGCCGCACAAGTTGCGGCGGGCCTCAGCCTTACTGTTTAAAGACACGGTTCAGCATCGCAAGCGCAAAGCTGAGCACACCCATTACGATAAAGATGCCACACATACCAAGCAGCATCACATTCAACGACTGCAACAGTTGTTCCATACAGAGCTCCTTCCTTTCAGCGCGCAATCAGATTCAAAATCAGGCCGCCCGCAATCACACTGGCAATCTGGCCACCCACATTCACGCCTGCCGCATGCATCAGAAGAAAATTCTGCGGGTCTTCTTTCAGGCCCATTTTATGGATCACACGGCTGGACATGGGAAATGCCGAAATACCGCAGGCCCCAATCATGGGGTTGATCTTCTTTTTTGCAAACAGGTTGATGAACTTTGCAAACATCACGCCGCCCACAGTATCAAATACAAAAGCAAAAAGGCCCAGTGCAATAATCAGCAACGTGCCAGTGGTAAGGAACTGATCCGCCTGCATCTTGGTGGCAATCGTAATTCCAAGGAAAATGGTGATCAGGTTTGCCAGAACATTCTGCGCCGTTTCAGACAGGCTGTTCAACACACCGCACTCACGCAGCAGGTTACCGAACATCAAAAAGCCCACCAGAGCCACACTGCGCGGAGCCACAAGGCCGGCGATCACCGTTACCACAATTGGGAACAAAATACGCACGGTATGGCTGATTTCTTTTGCTTCGTAAGGCATGCGGATCATGCGTTCTTTTTTTGTGGTAATTGCACGAATGACCGGTGGCTGAATAATGGGCACAAGAGCCATATAGCTATATGCCGCCACTACAATAGCACCCAGATATTTGGTGCCGAAATAGTTGGAAAGGAAAATGGCCGTAGGGCCGTCTGCCGCACCAATGATACCTACACACGCGGCATCCTGCAGGCTGAACATGCCGGGAAAAATCAGGTTCACCACGCAGGCCAGTGTTAGTGTCACAAAAATACCGAACTGGGCCGCTGCTCCAAACAACAAAAGCTTGGGGTTTGACAATAGAGGGCCAAAATCAATCATGGCGCCAATGCCTATAAACAAAAGCAGTGGAAACAGCTCATTTGCAATACCCGCCCGGAACAGTACGTCAATAGCGCCTTCTTCCAAACCTGTTTCATACAACTGGTCTACTGCGCCCGAGAAGGGCAGGTTTACCAGAATAGCTCCAAACCCCATAGGCAGAAGCAAACTTGGCTCCATATCCTTTTTAACGGCAAGATAGATCAAAACACCGCCAATCGCCCACATCACCAGCATTTTGGCAATATCCAACCCGCTCATGGCAAGCACTGCGCCCAAAAGCGCATCCACAAAATCCGCAAACATGCGTTTTCCTCCCTGTTGACAATAGCTGAAAACAGTTATGTCGTTCGTGTCATTCCATATTCTTTCCGCCGCAGCTCATTTGCCACACTCTCCGTGGCGGCAACCTGTTCCACTTTCACCATGGCCACATGTATGCCCCTGCCCGTGGTCGTGGTGATGTTCACAAACGGTGTTTGGGTCGTATATCAATGTACTTTCTACAAGCGCTTGTACTGCATGGTCCGCATCTCCTTGCACACCTGGGAAAAGGCGGATGCCCGCCTGAGCCAGCGCCTGACGAGCCCCCATGCCAATGCCGCCGCAAATCAGCGTGTCCACTCCCTGCGCAGCAAGGAACCCAGCCAGCGCACCGTGGCCGCTGCCAGCCGTAGGGACCACCGCTGCGGCCTTTACTTTCCCGTCCACTATGTCGTATACTTTAAATGCCTGTGAATGGCCAAAATGCTGAAATACCATTCCATCCTCATAGGTAACAGCAACTTTCATTTTTCTCTTCCTTTCCGTTTTTCTGCGTTTTACGCATGGACATTTTATTTATCATACGCCTATTTTTTCTTTCTGGCAATGGCCGACTTTTTCAGTTCTGCTCCTTTTTCTCTTTGGTTCCACAAACAGGGGAGCTTCGATTCTGTTGCACACCGGGCGGCAAAATCACAAATATATCCATTCGTTATAAAAGGGAGCTAAAGCCATCGCAGGCTGCTTAAGCTCTGCTTATATCTTACAGAGGTGATCGCCATGAACTTTTTTAGCAAAGACATTCAGGCAGGTGTAGCCCGCTTTCACGAAACGCCCGGCGCTTTTCTGCTGGACGTGCGCACTCCGGAAGAATTCCAAAGTGGGCATATTCCGGAAAGCATCAACATTCCTTTAGATACACTGGAGCACGCCGCCCTTCCTCAAGGGCCTCTTTTCGTATATTGCCGCAGCGGTGTGCGCAGCCGCACTGCATATCATATTTTAAAGCAGCGCGGTGCAACTGTTGTGGATATCGGCGGCATTCTTTCCTATAAAGGGCCGCTTTCCACAACTTGACCCATACTACCAGGCCAGCCTGCCAAACGACACCGCTTGTTGTTTTCGAAAAAGCAGCTCGTCTTCCTGCCAGAGGCTCCTGATTTTTCTTGAAAACATTGTAAAGACTGTGATAGGATACGTTTTATGATTCATTTGTGAAAGGGGGCCTGCATCATGAAACAACAGCTTCGCGGGAAAGAGCTGTTTCTTGTAGGTGTTACACTGTTTTCCATGTTTTTTGGCGCCGGAAACCTGATTTTTCCACCCTTTGTGGGGTATCAGGCCGGTTCTTCCGGGCTGCCGGCATTTTTGGGTATGGCACTGACTGCTGTGTGTTTTCCTGTTCTGGGAGTAGTGGCAGTGGCCAAAGCAGGAGGAACGGATAAGTTGTGCGAAAAAATCCATCCTCGTTTTGCCACAGCCTTCACCATTCTGGTTTATCTGTGTATTGGCCCCATGCTTGCAATTCCACGCACAGCCAGTACTTCTTATTCCATGTTTTCATTCCTGACTATGCATCTGAATGAAACTACCCTTGCAGGCATTCCCATAGCATGGGTGCTGCGCGCGGCATTTTCTCTTGTGTTCTTTACAGATGCTTATCATCTGGCCAAACGGCCCGCACGCTTTAAAGATATTCTTGGCAAATGGATGACACCCATCCTGCTTATAATGATTGGTGTAATGTTTATAGGCGGGCTATTTTATTTGCGGACAACCCCGGCCGCACCGCAACCCGTATATGCACAAAATGCTCTGTTGGAAGGGTTTGTCCAGGGCTATAATACCATGGATACGCTGGCGGCTATCGTATTCGGTATCGTAATTGCAATGAATGTACAGGCCTGTGGCGTGACGGACCCAAATGCCGTATCCCGCTCCATCATGAAGGCCGGCGTCATTGCCGGCTCTTTCCTGCTGGTTGTATACGGTGCACTCGCCTGGCTTGGCGTGCATGCCAGGGCCCTGCTGACACAGGCAGCAGACGGCACTGCCGTTCTTTCCGGGCTTTGCCTGCAGTTTTTCGGGCCCGCGGGCGCCTTGCTGCTTGCTGCCATTTTCTTTGTTGCCTGTTTTAACGTGTGCACAGGCCTTTTATCCAGCTGCGCCGCCTTTTTTCATGAAAAATTTCCACGGCTCAGTTTTGTTCGCTGGCTGCAGGTGTTTGCCGTTGTCAGCTTTCTGGTGTCCATTCTGGGGCTTGGTTTTATTTTGAAAATTTCTGTGCCTATCCTCACTCTGTTGTATCCCGTTGCAATCGCTATCATTGTGATCAACCTTCTCCCCTTTTCATGGGCGCAAAAGCCACTGGTCCATCGCATCGTGGCCACCCTGGCTTTTATCGCCAGCATTCGCGCCATGTTCTGAGCAAAGGAAACATGGCAGATCCATTTTGTATGCCCACAGGCATGTTCACAAAAAAGGCTCCCGCTGTATGTCTTACAGCGGGAGCCTTTTTGATATCTCAGGTGGAAGGAGGAGTTTTGTCGTTCGTATGGTACGTAGTTACCGTCAGGCTTCTCCAGCGCCGCAGCACGGTATACGCCATAAAAATGCTTATGAAACATCCTCCCATCGCCAGCAGCTCCAGGGGTACAAATGTGCGGATCACCATTAGCTGATATCCTACGTTAAAAGCCAGCGTCACCGCCATCAGGCTCATAGCCCCTATCGTTCCGATATGCATGGCCCGGCTGATTGAATCGTATTCCCACGCCGGTGCATCCTGCCGGCAAGCCAGAAGGCTCAAAACTCCATATACGGCATAACCGGTGGCAAACAATCCAAACAGAGCCGGTAGTGTTACCAAGTTCGTGGCATTGCTGGGCACCGGCAGGCACAATGTTCCCACATGGGCTGCAGCCCACACTACAGCTAAAGCAAGAAAGCGCACCTTCATGGTGCGAAACTCGCTTGCCGGCATGGCAAAATGGCGCATCTCGCCCTGATACACATATACCACACGTCGCCCTTTGCGGTTGTTGGCAGGTATTTCTTTTCGCACATAGCTTTGAAAGCCTTCCCGAAACTCCTTGCCCATATTTTTCTTCCTTTCTGGCCGCTCTGAAACAAACAACGGCTCCGCACACTTCCGCGCCCGAACGGCAAAATGTTTTCTGACACACAGAGTAATATCATCCTACCATATCCAGCACATCTGTGCAACGCACTTACAACTCAGGAAAGCTCAAACATGCCATGGTATAACTGATAATACTCTCCTTTTTGGGCCAGAAGCTCCTCATGGCCGCCTCGCTCCACAATTTGCCCGTGTTCCAGCACAATAATTGCATCCGCATTGCGCACAGTGGAAAGCCTGTGTGCAATTACAAATACCGTTCTGCCTTGCATCAAACGGTCCATTCCTTTTTCAATCAATGCTTCTGTGCGAGTATCGATGCTTGAGGTAGCCTCATCCAAAATCAGAACAGGCGGGTTCGCTACAGCGGCGCGCGCAATGGCAAGCAGTTGACGCTGGCCCTGCGATAAGTTGGCACCGTCGGCCGTAATACGCGTGTTGTACCCCTGCGGCAGGCGGCGAATGAAGGAGTCTGCATTGGCGATTATCGCAGCCTGCTCAATCTCCTGCATAGTCGCATCCAGCTTTCCAAAACGAATATTATCTGCAATCGTCCCGGTAAACAGGTGCGTATCCTGCAGCACCATGCCAAGGCTACGGCGCAATGAATCCTTTTCTATCTCGCGTATATCGATTCCGTCATAGGTTATGACACCCTGCTGTACATCATAAAACCGGTTGATCAGGTTTGTGATGGTGGTTTTGCCCGCACCCGTAGAACCCACAAACGCAATCTTCTGGCCTGGACGTGCATAAAGGCTGATATCTTTCAGGATGGTGTGCTTTGCTTCATAGCCAAAGCTGACATGTTCCAGCCTCACTTCGCCACGCAGAGGCTCCAGCATTCCCTCTGGTTTTCGCCATGCCCAAACACCCGTTTTTTCACCGCATTCCTCCAGCGTGTCGCCACATTGGCGCACATTCACCAGGCGCACCTCGCCCTCATCTGCTTCCGGCTGCTCGGCCATCGCCTGAAACACACGCTCTGCACCTGCAAGGGCCGCCAGGAGGAAATTACTCTGTTGTGTAAACTGGTTGATTGGCAATGCCGCCTGCCTGACAAAAATCAGATAGCTTGCAAGGCTTCCGATATCTGTCTGGCCCCGCAACGCCATGATACCTCCCAGCACTGCAACCAGCGCATAGTTGATGTACGAGATTGTAACTACAGCAGGCACCATAGTGGCAGCGTAGCTTTGTGCTCCTGTACCCGCTTTTCGAAGTGCTTCATTTTTCTGCTGGAACATGCGTACATTTTCCGCTTCATGATTGAACACCTTCACCACTTTTTGGCCACTTACCATCTCTTCCACATAGCCGTCCAACTCACCCAGGTTTTTTTGCTGGTGTGCAAAATATGCCTTGCTCTTTTTTCCGCTATATCGGATATACCAGAACATGGCAATATACCCCAACACCACCAGCATGGAAAGCTGCCAGTTCAGTACAAACAAAAGCGTCAGTGTACCCACAATTTGGATAAAGCTTTGTATCACCATGGCAAAGCTGTTATTCAATGCATCGGAAACCGTGTCTACATCGTTGGTAAAATAGCTCATGATATCGCCATGGCGTCTTGTGTCAAAAAAACGCAACGGCAAAGACTGAATATGGGCAAAAAGGTCCCGCCGAATATCAAACAGCACCTTTTGGGCCATGTTTACCATGGTCTGTGTGTATCCCCAGGATGCCAGCACACCTGCTGCGTAAATCAGCACCGTAATTGTTACGCCCTGAATCAAGG
>CAMBHV010000089.1 GCA_945867255.1 uncultured Clostridia bacterium | reverse complement strand
CATTTTAATGTTGAAAACTCTGTGGAAAGTGTGGAGAACCCGCCCATATAGCGGCTTTTCGGACTTAAGGGAAGCGCTTTCCCACTGGGTTTTCCACATCATGTTGAAAATATTTCCACAAAACTGTTTGTTGAACTTTTTTCTTTTGTGACAGATTATGACGCTTTTTCCGGTGTTTTTTCTGCATTTTCCCTACAGATGCTTGCGAGCCTACGGGCCTTTGTGATATGCTGAACAGGAAGATATTTAGAAGATTGTCAAATTGTGAAAGGAGGCGCGCGCAATGGTGTTTGAGGCAACATTCAAAGCTTTGGCCGACCCCACACGCCGGCGCATCCTGGAACTTTTGCGGCATGGCGAAATGAGTGCGGGCGAACTGGGGGCCAGGTTTTCCGCAACGGGCGCTACCATTTCCCATCATCTTTCGGTTTTGAAAGCAGCCGGGCTCGTCTGTGATGAAAAACGCGGCAAATATATTTATTATTCGCTGAACACCAGCGTAATGGAGGATATTTTTGCCTGGCTGGCAGAGCTGTGCGGTGCATCTTCGCCGCCATCTGCTCATGATGGCGGCGAAAGCCGTAATGCCCCTGCGCAGGGGCGCGACGCCGGTTCCCCCGGCCCCAGCAAGGCCGTTGCAGGCGGCCAAAGCAAATTGGTGCCAAAAAAAGAGGAAAACCTGTAACAAACTAAAAACGGGGCAAGACAATCACTGCCAAAAAACCGCATGGTACAGCCATTTTCCGGCACTGGCCAGCGGCGGAGGGGCAAACGAAGGGCAAGCAGAGGGCAACAATGGAAAAAAGGATAATAAATAATACACATCCATCCGCATCCGAGCATGCGCCTATGCATGCATACAGGAAAGGGCAAAATCAAACCTGCGCCCCGCAGCCAAACAGTGCGGGGCGCGTGATGAAGGCGCTGATCTGGGCGTTTAGCTTGGCGCCGCTGGCCGTGTGCCTTATTTTGTGGCGCATATTGCCTGAGCAATTGCCCATGCAGTTCGGTTTAGATGGCATTGTGAGCCGCATGGGCACTAAAACAGAGTTTTTGGTTATGTGCGCATTTGGGCCAGCACTGGCTGTACTTCTGGCGATAGTTCCGCGCGTGGATCCACATCGTGATAATTACTTGAAGTTCGCAAAGGCATATGCCGTAATGCGGCTGTGTTTTGCCTTAGTTTATCTGGGGGCGGTGTGCCTTGTGCTGACAGCCGCGTTTTTCCCTGAACCGTTCAGCCGCATGCAGCTTTCCCGCCTTGTCATAACAGCCGTGGGCCTGTTGTTCTGCGTTATAGGCAATTTCATGCCGAAGTTTCATCATAATTACTTCTGCGGCATTCGTACCCCATGGGCCCTTGCAGACGAAAACAATTGGCGGCAGACCCACCGTTTTGCCGGGCCGCTGTGGTTTTTCGGCGGGCTGTGTGTGGCCGTGCTGAGTTTTGTGCTGCCTGCGCGTGCGCTTCATGCAGCAACCGGCGTTGTGCTGGCGGTGATCGTTGTTGTTCCGCTGGGATATTCGTATATTTTGTACAAAAAAGTGCACGCAAACAAGCGCGGTTCCTAGTTGCTTTTGGCTTGCGCTTGCGATATACTAAAGCTAGTTAATTTTGTGACAAAGGCGCCCGTGCCTTAATTGTTCCGGCGCCTGCCCTCACCACAGAAAACGGAGGATGCTTATTATGCTGGTAAACGCAACGGAAATGCTGAACAAAGCCCGTGACGGCCATTATGCCGTAGGCCATTTCAACATCAATAACCTGGAGTGGACGAAAGCCATTCTGCAAACGGCTCAGGAGCTGCAGAGCCCGGTGATCCTTGGCGTGAGCGAAGGCGCCGGTAAGTACATGACAGGTTTCAAAACGGTAACGGCCATGGTGGACGCTATGGTGGACAGCCTTGGCATCACCGTGCCGGTGGCCCTGCATCTGGATCATGGCACCTATGAAGGCGCAAAGGCATGCCTTGCAGCCGGTTTCTCCTCCATTATGTTCGACGGCAGCCATTACGCCATTGAAGAGAACATGGAAAAAACCAAAGAACTGGTTGCCCTTGCCCATGCACAGGGCGCATCCATTGAGGCTGAAGTGGGCGCCATTGGCGGCGAAGAAGACGGCGTGATTGGCGCCGGTGAAGTGGCGGATCCCGCTGAATGCGCGCAGATTGCGGGCCTTGGGGTAGATTTCCTGGCTGCCGGCATCGGCAACATCCATGGTGTGTATCCCGCCAACTGGAAGGGCCTGGATTTTGACGCGCTGCAGCGCATTCATGAAGCTACCGGCCACATTCCCCTTGTGCTGCATGGCGGCACGGGCATCCCGGCCGATATGATCAAAAAGGCCATCAGCCTGGGCGTTTCCAAGATCAACGTGAATACCGAATGTCAGCTTTCTTTTGCTGCGGCTGTGCGCAAATACGTGGAAGAGGGCAAGGATAAACAGGGCAAGGGCTTCGACCCGCGCAAACTGCTGGCCCCCGGCGTAGAAGCCATCAAGGCTACCGTGAAGGAAAAAATGGAGCTGTTTGGTTCTGTGGGCAAAGCGTAAGCCATTTTCCCTGTACGGATTCTCCGGTGATTTTCGCCCCCGTTTCTGTATGAAACGGGGGTTTTCTTTTGCCGGCAGTGTACCTTGCCTGAGAGCATAGCCGGCATATGTAACACCGCTCGCACATTATGCCCGCGGGGCGCCGGTTCAGGCGGCAGTGCCGGTTTTAACGGTTGGATGCTGAAAAGTGCGGCGCACGGTGGTATAATAGAGCCATAACAGGGCACACAAGCGTTGGGCGCTGTCCTCCGCTTTGCCGTGCCGCCCGGAACGGAGTGTTCACATGAATGTGTTCGATATCATTGGGCCGGTGATGATAGGCCCTTCCTCCAGCCATACTGCAGGTGCCGCACGGCTGGGCCGCATTGCCCGTGCGCTTTTGGGCCAGCGGCCTGTGCGGGCAGATATCCTTCTGCACGGCAGCTTTGCCAAAACCTATCGTGGCCACGGCACGGACAAAGCCATCGTAGCCGGGGTGCTGGGCATGGCGCCGGATGACGCGCGTATCCGTGAAAGCCTTACCCTGGCCGAAATGACAGGCCTGGCCGTACAGATCCGCCCCGGCGAGATAGACGGCGCACACCCCAACACAGCGCACATAGAGCTGTGGGGGGAAGGTGGTGCGCATATTTCCATGCAGGGTGCCAGCGTGGGCGGCGGCAACATCCTTGTCACGCAGGTGAATGATCTGCCGGTAGAACTGGACGGCGCGCATGCGGCGCTGGTGGTAGTGCACCTGGATGCCCCCGGCACCATTGCCGCCGTGACGGAAGAAATGAGCCGTGCGGGCGTCAACATCTGCAACTTCCGGCTTGCGCGCGCCGAAAAAGGCGGTACAGCGGTGATGACCATTGAAGTAGATGGCATGTTGGATGAGGTGGTGGCCGCCCGTGTGCGTGCGCTGGCCAATATACGGGCCGTTACTCTGCTGGCCCCCGTGTAAGGGAAAGGAGATGCCTTGCTTGACACAACTTCACTTTGATTCTTTGGCGGCACTGGCCGCCGAAGCCGAGGCGCAAGGGCGCCCCATTTCTGCCGTGGTGCTTACCGCACAGGCATGTACCACAGAGCGCAGCGAACAGGCATTGTATGCTCAGATGCAGGAAAACCTTCTTGTGATGCGCGAAAGCGTGCGCCAGGGCCTTGCGCCCGGCGTAAAAAGCGCCAGCGGCCTTTCCGGAGGCGATGCCCACCGCATGGCCCAATCACTGGAAGGTGGCGCAAAACTATGTGGGCCTGCACTTTCGGCCGCACTGACAAAAGCACTTGCTGTCTCGGAATGGAACGCGGCCATGGGCCGCATCGTGGCAGCACCCACGGCGGGCTCGTGCGGGATTTTGCCCGCGGCCGTGCTCAGCGCCGAGGAAACGCTGGGCCTTTCTGAACACGCGTGTGTGATGGCTTTGTTCTGCGCCGCGGGCGTAGGCATGGTGATTGCTCACAACGCCTGCCTTGCGGGTGCGCAGGGTGGGTGTCAGGCCGAGTGCGGCTCGGCTGCGGCCATGGCCAGTGCCGCTTTGGTAGAGTTGTGCGGCGGTACGCCCGCCATGACGCTTTCGGCTGTGGCCCTTACGCTGAAAAGTATGTTGGGCCTTGTGTGTGACCCTGTGGCTGGCCTTGTGGAGATCCCATGCATCAAACGCAATGCTACAGCCACAGCCATTGCATATGCGTGTGCCGAAATGGCTTTGGCGGGGGTAGAAAGCGCCATCCCGGCAGACGAGGTGATCGTTGCCATGAAGCGCGTGGGTGACAGCATGCCCGCTGCCCTGAAAGAGACGGCCGAAGGCGGCCTTGCCGCCACCCCCACGGCGCAGGCCTTGTTCCGGCAGGTGTTTGGCGAAGGTACACAAGCTGCCGGCTGTGCAGCGTGCCGCGCATGCCGGTAAAGCGTTCGATACAAATTTTTTGCCGCAGCCTTTCTGGCCCACGAAAAGGTGTATGAAACCAATGAAATGGATGGCATTGCTTGTGTTTGTTCTGCCCGCCGTGGGCATGGCGCTGAGCCTTCGGCGTATACACGCAGCGCGTCGGCTTTGTACCGGAACATTGTATGTGTCTGGAATCTATCAGGGCGGCCTGCATCTCCTTACGGTTTTGTTTGCCCTGATGACACTTTCTTGTGCTGTAACAAATGCACCTGACCGAAGGGCGCTTACCGGCGTTCTTGCCACCTGTGTGGTATTGGTTGAAATATGTGCCCTGGCCGCCAGTCGCTTCCGGCTTGTGGTTGACGATGAGATATTGCGTGTGACGCCATGCTTTGGAAGGCCTGTTGCCCTGCGCTTTTCGCAGCTAAACCGTGCGCGGGAAACCTGCCGGCGAGGGTTGATTTTGTATCAGAACGATCGGCCCGTGTGCATCGTTCCCCTTGCCTGCACAGGCTATCGGGAATTTCGCCAGGCGCTGCAAGAACACGGCCTTTTATGAGCTTTTGCA
This sequence comes from uncultured Clostridia bacterium, assembly GCA_945867255.1. Classification (GTDB taxonomy): domain Bacteria; phylum Bacillota; class Clostridia; order Oscillospirales; family Ruminococcaceae; genus Ruthenibacterium. Next base: position 1,280 of record CAMBHV010000089.1, on the reverse strand, counting down.
CGGTGTTGCTTTTGAAAAAGCCATTTTGTCTGCCTGCGGCCGCATACGCCCTTGAGGTATAAGAAAAAAGCCCCGTCTTTCAGGCGAGGCTTTTCTTATTTGTCCGGAATGTCCGGAATGTCCGGCGCACATCGTGCTATCCTGTGTGCAGAAAAAACGCACACTTTTATATGCCACAAATGCCATCGCGGCAAGGCATATAGCCGCCGCGATGGCTTGTGCAAATAATAAAAATTTTCTTTCAGATACCCCGGGCTGTGGCCGCAAGGCATGGGGGGGAGCTACTGCCCCGCCTGCTGCACAGGCGGAAACTGCACGGTAATCGTCGTGCCCACACCCACCTGGCTCTCCAGCGAAAGCTGCGCGCCAATGCCTGCGGCAATGTGCTTGACGATGGCAAGGCCCAAACCTGTGCCGCCCGTTTCCTTAGAACGGCTTTTATCCACGCGATAAAAGCGTTCGAACACACGTTCACGGTGCTGCTCCGCGATGCCGATACCCGTGTCGCGCACACACAGCCGTGCGCCCGCCGGTGTATTGTGTACGGTGACCGTAACGCTGCCATGCTCTTTGTTATAGCGAATTGCATTATCGCACAAATTGTAGATCAGCTCTTCGGCATCACGCCTTGCCGCGCGCACATGTGCAGGCGTTCCCTCCACTGTAACCGTAACACCACGTTTGGACGCGGAAAAATCCAGCAAATCGGCACATTCTCTGGCCATAGCCAGCAACTCCACCGTCTCACCGGCACGGCCAACACCCTGCGCGTCCAATTCCGACAGACGGATTACGTCATTGATCAAGGTGAGCAAACGGTCTGCACTTTTATGAATCTCCTCAGAAAAGCGCTTGGCATCTTCACCCTTTGCCATGCCGCTGGCAATGAGTTCGGAATAACCGGAAATGGCCGCCAGAGGAGTTTTCAGTTCGTGCGAAACATTTGCCGTAAACTCCTGACGCATATCCGCATTTTTCACAATGGCCTCGTGCTGGCTGCGAATGGTATCCATCAAAGGCACCAGTTCCGGGTAAGCGGCTGTTTCATCGCCATTTGCACCGTCCATATCATGGGCAAGGCGCTCGATAGGCGCAACAAAACTACGGGAAAGCTGCCGCGACAACACCGTGCCCAGCACAATGAGCACCGCGCCCGCTGCAACCGCCGCAGGCAGTGCCTTGGCAAACACCAGCAAAATACCGTGTGCGTCCTTGGCGGCACGCAGCACGTTGCCGTCCGCTGTGCGTACAGCAGAGAAGAAAGTATATAAACACAATGT
>CAMBHV010000088.1 GCA_945867255.1 uncultured Clostridia bacterium | reverse complement strand
GCATGCCAGTTGCTTCCATGCGTCGGAAGTATAGCCGCGCTTTTCAAAATATGCGCCCGTGTGCCAGTCGCTGCCTTCAAAGAAAGCATAGCTGCCCTTTTCGGCCGCAAGATCTGTGCTGGCGGCTATGGCCGCGTGATTGATGCGCTCAAACACGTCGTCTACAAAGGCAAGGTGTTCTTCGCTTTCCCACTGAATTCCGCGTTTTGCCAGCATATGATGATAGCCGCTCACCCCAAGGCCAATGCTGCGATAACGATGGTTCGTAATTTTGGCATAAGGCAAGGGGTAAAAGTTCAGGTCAATCACATTATCCAGCGCGCGTACCACCGTTGCCACCAGTTGATGCAGATACGCATCATCCTCCACCGGGATATGCCCCAGCGAAAGGGATGCAAGGTTGCACACCACCAGTTCCCCAGGGCGAGTTGTGGTAACAACCACCGTATCGCCGTTTTCCGTTTTCACCTCAGTGGAAACACTTTCGATTGGTGCGGTGTTCTGGGCAATTTCTGTGCACAGATTGGAGCAATAAACGATGCCTTTGTGACCATTTGGATTGGCAAAGTTCACCGTATCACGATTGAACGTAAATGGAGTGCCCGTCTCTACGGCAGATTTCAGCACAAGCCGTACAATATCTTTTACCGTTACCGTACGTTTGGAAATGCGGGGATCTCTTACACAATCAAGATACCGCTTTTCCCACTCTTCGCCGTAGTAATCCTCCAAGGCATATCCTTTGACACAAAGCACTTCGTGCGGGCAAAGAAGATGCCACTCATGGTTAAGGTCCTGCTCGGCCAGTTTCCAGAACAGATCCGGGTAACACACCGCAGGGAATATATCATGCGCTTTCATGCGGTCATCACCGTTGTTGGTTCGAAGCTGTAAAAACTCCGGCAGGTCCTTATGCCACGCATCCAGATACACAGCCACCGCGCCTTGCCGCATACCCAGCTGGTCCACTGCCACAGCGGTGTCATTTACAAGCCTTATCCAGCGGATCACGCCGCCTGCAGCCCCCTCAAAGCCGCGAATACTGCTTCCTGTAGCACGCACCTTGCCAAAATACAGGCCCATGCCGCCACCAAATTTACTTTCCTGTGCGAAATTTACAATGGAACGGTAAACCCCCTCCTCACTATCTGGAACAGTGTCACTAAAGCAACTGGAAAGTTGATGATAGGGTTTGCGCGCATTTGAAATTGTAGGGGTAGCCATTGTCACTTCCATTTTGCTGAGCATATCATAAAAACGTTGCACCCAGCTCATTCTGTTGTTCTTTTCCAGCATGGCAAGATGCAATGCAATTCCAAGATACATTTCCTGCGGCGTTTCCAAGGGCACATGTTGACGTGTATGAATTACATAGCGCTTCAGCAGAAGGTCCAGCCCTGAATAGGTAAACAAGGTGTTTCGCTCCGGATGCAGAAACGTGGCCGCCTGTTCCAGTTCCTCACGAGAATAATGTTCCAGGATATAAGCGCCATACAGCCCTTCATCCGTAAGATAACGCAATTTCTCATAGAAAGTATGAATACCGCGCTTCTCCAGTTCTTCCTGCAGATGCAGTTCAAACTGATAATTCAAAAGCCTGGCAGCAATCAGTTCCCACTTTGGCGCCTGCTGAGTTGTAAGTTCCACCGCTGCCTTTACCAACGCTTCCAGCACCGCCTGCCGTGGCATTCCTTCTTTTCGAAAGCTGGAAAACTTGTTCAATAAGCTTGCGAGAGAGTATTCTGCCTGATCAAAATCTGCCTGTATCCCATAAAGGCACTCGTCCAATCCGGGCGCGCCCACACCGTCAGTCAAGGCGGCGCGCGCCGCCCGTAGTTCTGCACGCTGATGCCGGTACAGAATATAACTTTTGGCAACTGCATAATACCCATTCGCCATCAGAACCTGTTCTACCTCATCCTGAATAGCTTCCACCGTGCACCGGCCATCGGCCTGCATGAAGTGTTCCACCTCATGCAACATATTATTTAACGCCGCGTCGGTGCACACCTGCCCCACGCTTGCAAAAGCCTTTTTAATTGCATTTACAATTTTCTGTGCATCGTACAGCTGTATGGCGCCGCTGCGCTTCACCACTTCCATCCCCACACCTGCTCTCTTTCATTTATGCAGGTCGAATTATACACTATATGTAGTTTGTTTTCAATATCAAAACACAACAAATTGAATATAATTATACAAAAAAAGTATTATTTCAACTTAAAAAACAAGGCCCTCAAGCGGGCCTTGTTTTTTACATTGTTATTCATGTTCCAGCATCAAGCGCAAAATTTCGCTGTCGGCATAGCGCATACCTTCACGCGCGATATAACCGATATCTGCGATAGTTTCTTCCACATCTTTTGTAACAATGCCATCCCCATGACGGAAACGGCGGCCATGTGAGCTCATGGCTGCAGATACAAGCGCCGTTTGTACAGCGGTAGAGATCTTGGCTGCACAGGAAGACTTGGCCCCATCGCACAGCATTCCACCCAAGGTGGCAAGTGTGTTTGTAATGGTGCCACAGATTTCATCATATCCACCGCCCTGCATCCAGCACACCGCCGCGCCCGCAGCACATGCAGCGCTGGTTGCACCGCAATACGCGGAAAGGCTGCCAATATACTTCTTCTGATGTACACTGAGCAGGTTCGCCATCACCAGCGCACGCACCAGGGTATCGGATGACACATGCAGCTCCTTTGCATATTCCACAACAGGCAGTGTTAAAGTGATTCCCTGGTTTCCGGAACCAGAGTTAATAACCACCGGCATCGGGCAGCCATTCATACGTGCATCTGACCCGGCAGCGGCAGCAGCAGCAGCACGCACTTGCACCGGGCAATTCATGCCGTACATCTCCATTAAGGTTCGGCCAACTTCCCCACCATATCCGCAGCGCAAACCCTCGTAGGAAATCGCAACATTGTATTCAATCTGCTTCAAAATAAGCGGTCTGATGGGCGCAAGATCCACTGTTTGCGCGAACTCCAGAATATCCCGCACATTCAGCAGCGATTTATCTGGCATTGCATCCTGTTCGCCGGTATCTGCATCGCTGCTTTGCAGAAGCACGCCATCCTTTTCGATACGGGCCACATGGGTATGCGTACCGCGAATCTCTACCAGCACCGAGTGCCCGTGCGCACTGGCAGTGACAATGACCACCAGGTTTTCTTCCCCTTCTACAAGGCTGGTCGTGCATACGCCTTCTGCTAAAAGGCGCCGTGTTTCGGCGCGCGCGGCATCTGTAACGCCCTCCAGCACAGCCAGCTCCTTCGAGGCGTCTCCGCCCGCGATACCCAGCAAAGCCGCCACTTTAATGCCCCTCAGCCCGCCGGAATTGGGCACTGTAACACCCTTTACATTCTTCACGATATTACCGCTGCACGCCACATTCACCTTTTGCGGCATCTGCCCCAATGTGCGGCGTGCCAATGCGCCCGCATAGGCAATGGCGATAGGTTCTGTGCAGCCAAGCGCCACAATCAACTCATTTTCCAGAATGCGCACATATGTATCAGATACGTGCTGTTCCATTCAGCTTCCTCCACCTTTTCGAACATATTTTTCAACTCTATTGTATCACAGTGTGCGCCATAAGAAAACAGAAAAATTGCAATTTATGCCATGAAACAGCAGATCTTTATCAAAAATATCAAGGGATTTTTCAGTTGCTGCAAACGCTTGCTACTGATATAATGAAACCGTAATCTCAACTACCCAGGCCTGTGATGCCTGGGCATAAGGAAAGGCTGTGAAAGGAATGGATCTTTTGGCGTTGCAGAACGGAAGCGACGTGCGCGGCGTGGCCGTAAAAACAGAAAACGGGCAGCCGGTGAACCTGACGCAGGAAGCTGTGGTGCCTATTGCGGCGGCATTTGCCCGCTGGCTGAAAAGGCGCCTTGGGAAAGACGCGCTGCGAGTAGCTGTGGGACGTGACTCCCGCATATCTGGGCCATCGATCGCACGCTGGGCCACGCAGGGGCTTTCTGCAGAGGGCATTTGCTGCACAGATTTCGGCCTTGCCAGCACACCAGCTATGTTTATGTGCACCGTGCTTGGTTCGCATCCGTTTGATGGCGCTGTCATGATCACTGCCAGTCATCTGCCTTATCCGCGCAATGGCCTGAAATTTTTCACGTCTGAAGGTGGGCTGGAAAGCAGCGATATTAAAGCGATCCTCACCGAGGCGCAGAAGATAACTTTCTCTAACGGACAGGATTCCCCTGTCCCGGCCACACAGGATTTTATGAGTGAATACGCTGCACATCTGGCGCATCTGATTTGTGATGGGGTGCAGGCAGAAGATTTTGCACATCCTTTAAAAGGCCTGCATATCGTGGTGGATGCCGGCAATGGCGCAGGCGGTTTTTTTGCCGAAAAAGTGTTAGCACCACTTGGCGCAGACATCTCCGGCAGCCGTTACCTGGAGCCTGACGGCATGTTCCCGAACCACATTCCAAACCCCGAGGACAAAACCGCCATGGCCAGCATTCGTCAGGCTGTGCTTCAGGAAAAGGCAGATCTTGGCATTATTTTTGATACAGATGTAGACCGTGCCGGCGCTGTGCTGCCCAGTGGTGAAGAGCTGAACCGAAACCGATTGATTGCTTTGATGAGTGCAATTTTGCTGCGGGATCATCCCGGCACGGCAATTGTGACGGATTCCGTCACCAGCACTGGGCTTGCCCAGTTTATTACTGAGGCGGGTGGTGTGCATCATCGCTTCAAACGTGGATATCGGAACGTGATTAACGAGGCCATCCGCTTGAACCGCGAGGGCACAGATTGCCAACTTGCCATGGAAACCAGCGGGCACGGTGCACTGAAAGAAAATTACTTCATGGATGACGGCGCGTATTTGATGGTAAAACTGTTAATTGAACTTGGGCGCGGCCATAAGCTAGATGCCATGATTGCCACATTGCGTGAGCCAGCAGAAAGCAAGGAAGTTCGCCTTCCCCTTCTTGGAAAAGATTTCAAGGCGGATGGTACTGCTGTGCTGGAACGCCTTGCGCAGAATGTCGCAACGCTGCCGGGCGCCAGCGTTGCACCGGATAACCGTGAAGGCATTCGAGTAAACCTGGATGCCTCGCATGGTGACGGCTGGTTTTTGTTACGGCTTTCGCTGCATGACCCACTGATGCCTTTGAATTTTGAAAGCGATAGCCAGGGTGGTGTTCGTATGATTGCACAGGCTGTATATCATCTTTTGCAGCAGGAAACAGCAATACTGGACCTCGCCCCTCTGCAAAGCATATTGTAAACCAACTGTACAACGCAAAGAAAAGGCAAACAAAAAACGGCATCTGAAAAAAGGCATCGGCCTTGTTTCAGAAAACAGATAGATAATCTATCCAGGGCGGCCTCTCAAGCTTGTGTGGCGAGCGAGGGCGCCCTTTCTTTTTTCAAAGCTTTAAAATAAGGCAGCAACCATCAATCGGCAGCTCCATTTTCATGTCGCTGCAGAAAACAATAAATGATATTTCAAATGAAATTTTTCAAAGCCTTCAATGGTTCACCGCCAGGTGATGTTTTTTCCATGTTGGCCGCCTGCGCCATCTGGAGATACCAGAACCAACACGCCGCGCGGCGTGCCCCCACACCGCATTGCTTATTTCAGCAACTGTACAAAGCACGCCTCCGCTCACTCAAAATGGTGATTCCATGGTTCTTTTTTCATCACAGGGCTTGCAATGGCGTTGCGTGCTATATCTGTAAACCGTTCTGGCGTAAACACTGTCAGCGCGCGATTCCTTTTCTTTTTCGTGTCAGATAATGCGCTGCCTATGCTGTCATTTAGCCCGATGCAATGTGCCATGCAGCACAACTGCGTCTTGCAGCAGTGTCGCGTATAAGAAACAGCCCTGTTACCACATTTATCCAAAATCACAGGTTTGTATCCACTGCATCGTTCGTGCCGCATCCCCCTTCCCATGTTTCAGTGTAGCTCCATGCTACTGCACGACGTGTTAAAGCCTCGCTTGACGTTCTTTTACAGCCATGATATACTAAACCAAAATATTGTTATTTTCATTTATCCTGCCGGAAAGGAGGCGTGACTGCCATGCTTTGGAAGGTTGCCAGCATTCGCCTTTCAAAAGGTGCCATTATGGCTGTTCCGTGTGGTAGTGCGCCCATTTGCAGGTAGGAACGGCTTTTTGTTGCTTGTATGCAAACGCCGCGGCTACTCTGCCGCGGCGTTTTTTTATGGGCGCACTGTTCTCTGAGCGGGTTCATTCCCGCATCATAGCAAAAGGAGCAGTGACTCATATATGGATATGAATGAAGAAAAG
>CAMBHV010000087.1 GCA_945867255.1 uncultured Clostridia bacterium | reverse complement strand
GCACACCGCACATCTCTGGGTTCTGATATGCAAATTCTGCACTGAGAACGGTGTCATGGTCTGATACCGCCAGATGAGTAAGCCCCGCACGGGCAGCCAGTTTTGGCAAAAGTTCAATATCGCTGGAGCCATCCGAAAAATTAGTATGTGTATGCAGATCGCCTGCCATATCAAAAGCCCCCTTCTCTATGCCTGCGCAAAAAAGAAAAGGCTGCGCGGCTGTGCCACCAGCGCATGCCCTTTTGTTTAATTGTAACACCGCATACAAGGTTTTTTCAAGTGGCATACATGCTCCGCTATCAAAACGGGCCCTGCCAGAAAATCCTTCATCATGCAGGGCGCATGGCAGAGTTCGCATGTATATTGCCCCTGTGCCGCATGCAAGACATTTACCTGCTATCTTCCAGCGCGATATCGCCGTAAAGCGCCCGGTTTGCACAATGCAAGGCCCACATATGCGGTATACCTCCCGCAGACCCTCCACAAAGCGGCAAACGGATTCGCATTTCATGGCAATGCCTCTTTATGCTGCGCAACCTTATGACGTGGTTTTACGTATATCAGGGCAAGTTGTAAATTTAAAAAAATTCATGTCTTTTTTTCATCTCTTTTTTGAATATAGGCAAGGCATATAAAATCCTTATTTTGCCCTGCGGAAATGTTTGACTTTTTCTTTTCCATGCTGTATACTTAGTAATGTTCTACATTTGTGCAGATGTAGTTTAGTGGTAGAACTCCAGCTTCCCAAGCTGGCTGTGTGGGTTCGATTCCCATCATCTGCTCCAAATCGCCGCGGACGCCATATCGTCCGCGGCGATTTTTTATAACTCTACAGCTTACACCGTATGTTGCCATTCCTTTCTGCGTTTCACCACCACTTACGCCAAAACGTCTGAGCATCTTTCCTGAGCCCGTTTTGGCAAGGCGATTTGTACGCCAGCGATATAAACCATCCGCACAGATAACATCCAGGCTGCCTGCGAAAGGCCTCGCAAAAGAGAATCCATCCATCATTCTGATGAGAAAGGAACACGATTATGGAAATCCGGCTTGCGCATGCACAGGACATTGACGCTTGGATGGCTTTGGTAAAACAGGTTCGGAGCATGTTCCCCGGCCTGGAGACAGCCGAAGCTTTGGCAGAGCACAAAGCCACTGTTCTACGCTTCATCCAAAATTCTTCCGCAGTTTGTGCAGTGGAAGCCGACCGGATATGGGGCATCCTTCTGTTCTCCAGAGAAACAGCGGAGTTGTGCTTTTTGGCAGTGGATCCAACCCGTCGCAGGCAGCACATCGCGCAGAAGCTGGTGTCCTTTATGTTGATGCAGACAAAGCAAGGCACAGACATTACCGTAACCACTTACCGTGACGGTGACCCCGCTGGGCTTGCCGCCCGCGCGTTCTATAAAAGCCTGGGCTTTTCAGAAGGCAAACTGGCCGAAGAATTCGGATGCCCGGTGCAGGAATTCATTCTGAAACGTCCGTCCACCGGACAAATATGAGCACGGAAAATCGGGCAGAAGCCGCTGCCTTCCGATATGCTGAATTCAGAAGGATGGTGTGAGCAGTGGATTGGGTAAAAAGCATTCATCAGGCGATTCAGTATATCGAGCAACATCTCCGGGAAGAACTGAACATCCGGGATATCGCGCAGCAGGCGGCTTTGTCTCCCTTTTACTTTCAGAAAGGCTTTTCCATGCTGTGCGGTATGACGGTAAGCGATTACATCCGCCAACGCCGGCTTTCCGCAGCCGGGTTGGAAGTTCTCTCAACAAATCGAAAAATCATTGACATTGCTCTGGAGTTCGGCTACGATTCTCCGGATAGCTTCACCAAAGCTTTTGCCCGCTTCCATGGCCTCACACCCGCCGCACTTAGAAAAAGCGGAGGCGCGGTTCGTTCCTTTGCTCCGCTTCGAATCAACGTGACATTGGAAGGTGGTCAAAACATGGATTGCAAAATTATGAAAAAAGAAGCATTTACCGTACTTTGCCGGGCAAAAACCTTTCCCTATGAAGACGGCGCGGTGGAGGTACCCCGGTTTTGGGCCGAGCATTTTGCCTCTGGCGGTGGAAAGGTAGTGCACGGTATGTACGGCATCAACGTAGATGAAAGCATGAGTGGCAACGAATTTGAATATCTCATCGCCGATAACTACGACCCTGCCAGAGAGATTCCTGCCGGCTTCACCACCCGTATCATTCCAGCCCACACCTGGGCGGTGTTTCCCTGCACCGGGCAAATGCCCCATGCGCTGCAGGGGTTGAACCAGCAGATCTTCTCCCAATGGCTGCCCACAAACCCCGACTACCAAATTGCCGCCGGCATCAACGTGGAGATGTACAGCGATGCCAGCAAATTTGAACAAGGCACTCAAGACCAGGACTACTACTGTGAAGTATGGATCCCCGTAGAGAAAAAATAATCTCAGGCACGAATCGGCATATAAAAAAGCGAATGATATGTGATTGCTGCATTATGCAACGATTCTTCAGGTGGTGCAATCATGCAAAAAATATCGCGAAAAAAGGTAGCCCGGGCGCGACTGCGGTGCATCAAACCACCTTACCAACCACCGGCGCCTTCGATGTTTTTTCCTTGCATGCGCATCAAATTCACCCTTTTCTGGCGCACACAGCTCGAGCCCGCGAAGCGGCCAGATGGCCTGTGAAGAGGCACGAACACATTATTGATGCCGCCCGAATTTTAGATGAAGCACCGTGAAGAAAGGCCCTTCAGCCGTTCAAGCCTGAAGGGCCTTTCTTATGCCGGATAGGTGAATTTCCCACGGCCGAACCGCCGCTTTTGTATGCTGTTACACCCTTTGAAGAAATCCTTGTTTTCTCTCCCAAAATTCTGATTGACGCTGCATTCAGCCGGCACTGCGCTGACTTACCTCTTTCTGAGAAAAAAGATATACGGAAACAGCGAGATGCCTACGCGCTAAAAAACGCTTCATGGGCAGTGAAAAAGGCCGCTGGGGGGGCAAAAAATCCGGCAGCAGTTCATAAAAGTGCGGCCGCACAAAAACGCAGCTGCTTTATAATCTTGAAATAAAAATCCTATTAGAAACCAAGGCAGTAATATGGTATAATCTCGGCATCCCGCACATTTACCTTGAAGGAGACATTGCCATGGAATTTTGCTTTCAGCCTTCTACATATCATATTCCTTCTCTGATTCATCAAGTAAGCGCCGTGCTGCAAATGCGCACGGAGAGGATCTCCCGAGAAGCCTGCCCGAAGCTGTGGGCCATAACAGACCGCCTGGCCTCTCGAAAAGTTTCCGATGAAGTTTTAAAACGACGGCACACACGATACCGGATATACGGAGTTCTTCTCATTGCCATGGGTATCTTTCTTCTTGTGCCGGGGCTGGCAGAGCCCAATGGCCCGGCGCTTCTTCTGTTTTTCGGTTTTGCCGGAATCGTGACCGGCACATTGGCCCTGTGGCACAGCATGCCCCGGCGACACCTGCATACACGTTTTGACAAAGCCGCAAGCGCTCTTTTGGACTGTTTGCAGGCAGCACCATCCACAGATGTACAGTTTACCGTGCAGGGCATGACGCTGGGTGAACAGCCCTTGGTGCCTTACAATGCCTTTGACTTCGCAATAGAGACAAAAGATTTGTTTGTTCTGATCTGGAATGAAAAAATCACCGTACTTCAAAAAAAGGATATTGCAACAGGAAACGCAGAACAGTTTCGTGCTTTTCTGCAGACACAAGTTGATCTACATATCATTCCATCCAGCGACTAAGTTGCATCTTGCACTTGACGGGGACATCACAAGTGATGCCCCCGTCTTTTTTGCCCCACAATCTTTTCCATCTATCTGCGCACATCGTACAACGGGCAGAAACCTGTTTTATCACCAAAACCATTCTGCCCAGCTGCGCGCAAACATGTTGTCTTTCAAGCAGGCAAAATAAAAGGCCCCGCTCATCGGCACATCCTTCAGTTCAAACCGTGCCAGTTTTCCCCGTTCCAGTTCCTGGCTGGCTACAGGAGCATATAAAAATGAAACCCCCAACCCCTGCATCACCAAAGCTTTGATCGCTGAAAAATCGCTGATATCAACTATGTTCGGAAAACTGCAGAGCGTGCAGTTTTGGCGATGCAACGCGTCTTCAAACACCGCGCGCGTACCTGAGCCCGCCTCTCGCAGAATCAGCCGCTCCTTTTTTAGTTCCTCCGTAGGCACCACACGCCCGGCAAAACGATGCTCCGGTGAGCAAACACCAAAAAAATCCTCTCTTCGAAACAAACGTGTCTCGTACCGGCTGCGCTCGAAAAAGCCTTCTATCAGCACAAAATCCAGCCAGCCTGATTCCAGAGAATGCAGAAGCGTTTGCGTATTATCTACCACTAAAGAGAACTTTGCCTCTGGATGTGCGCGCAAAAAAGCGGCTATTTTCGGAGCGATCACATATTCTCCTATGGTTTTGGACGTCCCCATGCGCAGGCATACAGGGGCCCCGGCCGCCATCGCCTGCTCTATTTTATTACTGTTATAAGCCATCGAACGCGTGAAATCCCGCAGGCGTATGCCTGCAGGTGTCAGATGAAGAACCTTTCCTTCATAAGAAAACAGCCGACAGCCATAGTGAGCTTCCAGATATTGAATGTGATGCGTAACAGCAGGTTGCGTCAGGCACAGTTGTTGCGCAGCACGGGTATAATTCATCGTTTCACACAAAACCAGAAATGTATTCCAGCGTGGGTCCAACATATAGGTTCACCTATTACTTTATGTTATAGAAGAATTAAAATTCTTCATTTTATTTTATTGCTAATTTCGTTTATAATCAAGTGCGGTAAACCCAAAACTTTGTGGAAAGAGAGAGGAATTATGGATCTTATGAAAAAAACTGCACCCGGGTTGCTCGTTTGCCTGGCTTTAGCTGTTCCAAGCTGGTTGCTGGGGCGTGTATTTCCTGTGGTGGGCGGGCCCGTATTTGCCATTTTGATGGGCATGCTGGTGGCGCTTGCCATCGGTCAAAAAGCACGCCTTCAGCCTGGCATCGCATTCACCTCAAAAAAAATTCTACAATATGCGGTGATCCTTCTGGGTTTTGGGCTGAACCTTTCGGAAATTGCAAAAGTGGGGCTTGTATCATTGCCCATCATCTGCACTACAATCACCATTTCGCTGGTGATTGCTTTCCTTCTTCGGAAGCGGTTGGCCGTGCCCAGCAACATTTCAGTGTTGGTCGGCGTTGGTTCTTCCATCTGCGGCGGTTCAGCCATTGCAGCCACAGCACCGGTGATTGGCGCAGATGACGAAGAAATTGCACAATCTATTTCGGTGATTTTTCTGTTTAACATTCTGGCGGCGCTATTTTTCCCCACATTGGGTGGAATTCTTGGCATGAGCAACGAAGGGTTTGCCCTCTTTGCCGGAACCGCCATCAACGACACTTCCTCCGTGACGGCTGCTGCCTCCACATGGGACACTTTACATGCCACAGGCGGGGCTGTTCTGGATTACGCGACCATTGTAAAGCTTACTCGTACATTGGCCATCATCCCTATCACACTGGCGCTGGCCTTCTGGCGCACATGGCAGGCCAAACGCGGCAGCACCGTATCCAATGGTTCGTTCCAGATAAAAAAAGTGTTTCCGTTCTTCATTCTGTTTTTCGTTCTGGCCTCTGTGATCACCACAGCAGCCACGATGGCCGGGGCAGACCCAGCTATGTTCCAGCCGTTCAAAGAACTTTCCAAATTCTTCATCATACTGGCCATGGCTGCCATCGGCCTGAATACCAATCTGATCAAGCTGATCAAAACCGGTGGAAAACCCATTCTGATGGGGGCCTGCTGCTGGTTTGGCATCACATGCGCCAGCCTTGCCATGCAGCATCTGCAGGGGCTTTTATAATATTCCTTTGCCAGACGTATCCCCTTTACCGTACATATCGCTTTTATTTTCAATAAAAAGCGGCGGCATCTATAGGATGCCGCCGCTTTCTTTCTGTTAAAGTTTTTCAAACACACTGGCTGGCTGACCGCACACCGGGCAACGGTAATCCGCGGGCAACTCGTCTCCTTCATAAATATAGCCGCACACTTTGCAGCGCCATGCACCGGTTTTCTTCTCCTCCGGTGCCTGATAGCTGGACGCTTTGGGCGGTGTCAGGCCATTTTTCACTTTATGATAATAAGCATATGTCATGGGGGAACCACTGTTCAGCACCTGTGCATCCTCTACAAGGCCGATGATCAACATGTGGGTGCCGACATCCAGCGTGTCCACTACCTTGCAGCTGAAATGCGTAGCCACATCCTGCGTGACATAAGGTACACCCTGTGCGTTTTTGGCTGTGGGGAACGGCGCAAATTTATCCACCTCACGGCTGGAAC
>CAMBHV010000086.1 GCA_945867255.1 uncultured Clostridia bacterium | reverse complement strand
CGCCGGGGGAAGATGTCAGCTTTGACGATTTGTACGACCCGGAGGTGAACATCCGATTTGGAACTTACTATCTGAATTACTGCATGCAGCGATATGCAGGTGATGTGGCCACAGCCAGCGCGGCTTATCACAGCGGGCAGGGCCTTGTGGACAGTCTGTTGGAAGAAAATAAGTATTCGTCTGATGGTGTCACATTGCATACGTTTCCCTATGAACAGATGAATCTGTACGTACACAAAGTGGAACGCAATTATCAGAAGTATATCGAACTATATGGATGATGTTTCAATTTACGATAAGGAGAGAAAAATATGGAACACAAGAATACAAAAGATCTGGAAAAAGAACTGCTGTTCAGCCAGCCGCACATTTCCGATGAATGGCCCGAGGCGCGTGCGGAGGCGGAAACATTCTGTGAAGATTACAAGGCATTTCTGGACGCTGCCAAAACCGAGCGCGAAGCAGCTGCAGAAATTGAAAAACGTCTTCTGGCCGCCGGTTACAAGCCGTTTGACCACATGGCAAAAACACCATTGAAGCCGGGTGACAAGGTATATTACAACAACCGTGGCAAGGCCATTTTGGCTGCCACCATTGGTACGCGCAATCTTGAGGAAGGCGCACATTTCATGATTGCACATATCGATTCTCCCCGGCTGGATTTAAAGCCCAACCCGCTGTATGAAGATTGCTCTTTGTCGCTGTTCAAAACACATTATTATGGTGGCATCCGTAAATATCAGTGGGGTGCAACGCCGCTTTCCCTGCACGGTGTGGTGTACAAGCGCGGCGGCGAAAAGGTGGATATCTGCGTGGGTGAGCAGCCGGGTGATCCGGTGTTCTGTGTGACCGACCTTTTGCCGCACCTCAGTGCAGACCAGAACAAGCGCACGCTTAGCGAGGGCCTGAAAGGGGAAGAACTGAACATTGTGGTGGGCAGTATCCCTTATGCGGACAAAGAGGCGAAAGAACGCGTCAAGCTGTATACCATGCAGCTTTTGAACCAGCGCTATGGAATTACGGAGCGCGATTTCACCCGCGCTGAGATCGAGGCGGTGCCGGCTTTCAAAGCGGTGGACGTGGGCTTTGACCGCAGCCTGATCGGCGCCTATGGCCACGACGACCGCGTGTGTGCGTACACGGCCTTGCGCGCCGAGATTGATGCAAAGATGCCGGCTTTCACCACGCTGTGTGTACTTACCGATAAAGAGGAAGTGGGCTCGGAAGGAACCACCGGCCTGCAGGGCGATTATACGTTCCATTTCCTGAAAGCGCTTGCACGCGCACAAGGAGCGGATTATGAGGAAATGCTGCGCCGCTCGGTGTGTGTGTCCGCGGACGTGAACGCTGCACTGGACCCCACGTTTTCCGATGTGCACGACCCACGCAATGCCGCCCGCATGAACTGCGGTGTGTGCCTGACCAAATACACCGGCTCACGTGGTAAGGGCGGCACCAATGATGCCAGTGCAGAAACGTTGAACTATGTGACGAATGTGTTTGACGACGCAGGCGTTGCCTGGCAGACAGGTGAGCTTGGAAAAGTGGATCAGGGTGGCGGCGGCACCATTGCCAAGTTTGTGTCGAACCGCAATGTGGACACTGTGGACATCGGCGTGCCCATGCTTTCCATGCATGCACCGTTCGAATTGGTGGCAAAGCAGGACGTGCTCATGACCTACCGCGCTTTCCTTGCTTTTGCCACGGCAAAAGAATGATTTTATGCCCCGATATATGGTAAGTAATGCCCGGCTGCATTTATGCAGCCGGGCATTTTGTACCTGCGCTTTGATATGTGGCAGAGTTTTTTGGCATCTGGGCCTTGCAGCTTGCTTTTCATGCGGCAGTGTGGTAAAGTCGTCTTATGACGTTAGCCGCCTGTGCGGCGAAACATTTTGAAGAGGTGAGGGAAATGAGCGGAATCAAACTGAAAGATTTTCTGGAATATCAGTTCCTTTCCAAGCTGCAACTTTCTCCGGATGGCGAAAAAGCGGCGTTTGTGGTAAGTAAGCAGGATGAAAAAGCCAATGACTATCTGGCAGACATTTATCTGGCGGATTTGCCTGGCAGCAGCATCAAGCAGCTGACACATACGGGCAAGGAACATGATTTTGTGTGGGACGGAAACGATACGTTGTTGTTTGCCTCGCGCCGCTGTGAAGAAGATGAACCACAGCGCTTTTATCAAAAAACATGTTTTTATCGGCTGCCACTTTCCGGCGGAGAAGCACAGCGTGCCTTTGAGGTGCCGTATGATGTAAAGGCCATACGCCCGTGCGGGGACGGCGTTCACTATGCCATGGCTGTCCGCATCGATCATTCAAAGCTAGATCCTCACACCCATTCCGAGGAAGAGTGTGAGGATGCAGAAGATTATATCCTGCTGGAAGAAATGCCGTTTGCCACGAATGGGGAAGGTTATACCAGCCGTGTGCGTATGGCACTGGCGCTGTACGATGCCACCACAGGAAGCACCCGGCTGCTGACAGAACCTTTGTTTATGTTGGGCACTTTTGAGTGGGCTGGCCGCGAGATCGTGTATACCGGTCATGCATACACCAAGGTGCGGCAGAAAACAGGGGGCCTGTATGCATATGACGTTGCCACGCAGAAAACGCGTACGCTGGTGGAAGATGGCAAACTGGCCCTGTATCATATTGGGGTTCTGGGCGAACAAGTGGCGTTCACCGCGTCGGACCTTGCCCGCTACGGCAGTGCCTCCGGGCAGGATTTTTACACGGTGCCCCTTGCGGGTGGTACGGCCCAAAAAGTGCTGGATTACGAGCTCGTGCCCGGCACCAGCCCCATCACAGACAGTACGTACGGCGGCGGTCGCGTGTTTGTGTGTGCGCAGAACCGTATACACTATACTGTATTGGACCGTTTTTGCAGCCATATTTGCACGCGGGATGCGTCTGGTGCGCTGTGTGATGATTTTGAATTCAACGGCGGCATCCAGATGTTGGACACATGCGCCGGCATCACAGTGTTCGTGGGCATGGCTGTAAATGGCCTGCAGGAGTTGTATCTTCTGAAAGATGGCAGAGCAGTGTGCATTTCCCGGTTTAATAGCCCGCTTTTAGCCCGGCGCACCATACAACCGGTGCACTATGAACCGTTTGAGAACCGTGCAGGCCAACAGATTGATGGTTGGGTGTTACAACCCGCAGGGTATGTGCCGGGCAAGAAGTACCCTGGCATTCTGGAAATCCATGGCGGGCCTAAGGCGGCTTATGGAGAGGTGTTTTTCCACGAGATGCAGGTGCTGGCCGCACAGGGATATTTTGTGTTTTTCTGTAATCCGCGTGGCTCGGATGCACGCGGTGCGGCGTTTGCGGATGTGCGCGGCAAGTATGGCACCATCGATTATGAAGACTTGATGGATTTTACAGACCATATCCTTGCCCGATATCCGGACATTGATACCTCACGCGTTGGCGTGACAGGCGGAAGCTACGGCGGTATCATGACAAACTGGATCATCGGCCATACCCATCGTTTTGCGGCGGCTGTCAGCTGCCGCAGTGTGGCCAACTTTGTCAGCGATTTTGGCCAGTCCGAAATCAGTTATAATGATGACCTTGCCCCCAATTCCGCACCATGGCAGGCACCGGATTTATTGTGGAAGGAATCGCCGATTGCCTACCTGAAAGATTGTGCAACACCCACACTGCTGATGCATTCCACCGATGACCACACCTGTTGTGTGGAACAGACAAAGGAGATTTTCACGGCGCTTACACTTTTGGGTGTGCCCACGCGTGCGTGCCTGTTCAAAGGGGAAAACCATGAACTTTCGCGCAGCGGTAAACCGCGCCACCGCGTGCGCCGCCTGAAAGAACTTGTGCAGTGGATGGCCGAATGGTTACAGGCCGATGCTTCATCCGCACCGGCAGACAAAGCGGATACATGATGTCTGCGCAGAATTTTCTGCAAGTTTTTATGCCGGCTTTACGCCAGCCGCGCGTTTGAAAACATCCAGCCAGAAAATGCGCGGCGATCCTGCCGGATCACCGCGCTTTTTTATGTGTTTGGGATTGAGGCCCGTTTAAACCAGAATACATCCGGCTATGGCCTTGCTGTGTTCCAATACACAGTTTTTAAGAGATAGCAGATTTGGCACGCAACCGGCCGTAGTAAAACATGTACTGCTGCATCACGCCCTCAAACCCGGCATAGGGGGCAAGGTCGAAGCAGCCGCCGTATTCCTCATCGATCACCCGGTTGATCCAAACATCTTTGGGAAATCCCTGAAGCCGGTGAAAGCCAAACAGCATTACACAGTTCGCAACCTTTTCCCCTACGCCGGGTACGGCAAGCAGCGCCTGGCGCAACGTTTCATCATCTGCTGCGCTAAGTCCCGGCAGGTTCAGCCTGCCGCTTGCAGCCAGGCGTGCGGCTTCATGCACATAGCCCGCGCGGTAGCCAAGCCCACAGGCCGCCAATTGCTGAGAGGAAAGCCGTGCAAGGTTTCGCGGTGTGGGAAAAGCATGATATACCTGCCCGGCGTGCCGAATAGGCCTGCCCGCGCAAACGGCCAGCTGCTGCACGCAACGGCGGATGGCCGGAATACTTTTTCTCTGAGAAATAATAAAGGTGATCAGCATTTCCCAGGCGTCCTGGCGCAGAATACGGATGCCGCGCCCCGCCTGTGATGCGCGGGTAAGAAAACTGTCCGTATGCGGTACAGCAGCACGAAAGGCGGCATAGTCGGTGTCTATATCAAAATAATCCCGCCATACATCATGGTATTGTTTGGCGGTACAATGCAGTGCGCAGCCGTCAGGCCGTGCATCGATATCCAGCACACGCCCTAGTGCCACCAGAGTGTATCGGCCGGAACCGGTGTGCTCCATACGAAAGCACTGGCCGCTGTCGGCTATTTTTTGAATATCCAGGTCAGGGCTGTTCAATGTGATCATAATTCCTCCTGTATGTCCGCTGCTGGGCTGTGCTGCATGTGGTGTCAGTGCCCATAAACGAGCCTTAAAAACTCTGAATATCAGCATACGGGAACATGTCAGCTGTGTCAAGCACAGGCATATGGCACCGAAAACAGCTTCCGTTTGCTGCAATAGCCGCAATTGTAAAAAAGGAGGCCTTGTTTTGTATTTTGCAGATCTTCACATCCATTCCCGGTTTTCCCGCGCTACCAGCCGGGACGGCGATGCACCGCATTTGGATCTGTGGGCCAGACGCAAGGGGATAGGCCTTGTGGGTACAGGCGATTTCACCCATCCCGCATGGCGCGAAGAATTGAAACAACATCTCGTGCCGGATGGACAGGGGATGTACGTGTTGCGCAATGAGTTTCGTCTGCCCGGCACAGCCCCGGGGCCTGCGCCGCGTTTTGTGGTGACAGGGGAAATCAGCTGCATTTATAAACGTGGCGGGAAAACACGTAAAGTGCACAACGTGTTCCTGCTGCCAAGCCTGGAGGCAGCGGATGAAGTGGCCGCCCGGCTGGAGGCGGTGGGAAACATCCGTTCAGATGGCAGGCCCATTCTGGGTATGGACAGCCGGGACCTGCTGGAACTGGTGTTGGATGCTTGCCCGGATGCCGAATGTATCCCGGCACATATCTGGACACCGCACTTTTCCATGTTTGGCGCATTTTCAGGCTTTGACACCATCGAAGAATGCTTTGCAGATCTGACGCCGCAAATTCATGCTGTGGAAACGGGCCTTTCTTCCGACCCACCCATGAACTGGCGCGTGTCCATGCTGGATGGATTGACGCTGGTTTCGCATTCTGATGCTCATTCACCGTCAAAGCTGGGCCGCGAGGCAGACATGCTGGACACCGGATTTTCTTATCCGGAACTGCTGCGTGCGCTTCACACGGGGCAGGGGTTTCTTGGCACGGTGGAGTTTTTTCCGGAAGAAGGAAAATATCATCTGGATGGCCACCGAAACTGCGGCGTGTGTCTGACACCAGCCGAAACCATGCAGCGCGGTGGGGTGTGCCCCGTGTGCGGCGGGAAGCTGACTATCGGCGTGGAGCATCGCGTGGAAGAATTGGCAGACAGGCCTGCGGATTTTCGCCCGGAAGGGGCGAAGCCATTTGAAAGCCTTGTGCCCTTGCCGGAGGTGATTGCTGCTTCAAGCGGAATGTCGGCAGCAAGTAAAAAAGTGGCCCGGCAGTATGAGCAAATGCTGGAACAGCTGGGAACAGAGTTTTTTATCCTGCGGGAAGCTCCCCTGGAAGATATCGAGCGTGTGGCCGGTCCCTGCATAACCGAAGGTGTTCGCCGTTTGCGCGCAGGTAAGGTGCAGCGCCGCGCGGGGTTTGACGGGGAATACGGCGTGATCTCGCTGCTGACACCTGCTGAAGTGCGCCAGTTCAGCGGGCAGCTTTCTTTGTTTGGCCAAGCGCCGGCAGCGCCTGTGCCAATCCGGA